>DASXLN010000001.1:0-8502 GCA_036496165.1 Gaiellaceae bacterium
TACCTGAAGCTGCACCAGTGCGGGCTGCCGAAGCTCATGGCGCTCGAGCTCTTCAAGCCGTTCATCATGAGCCGGCTCGTCGAGCGGAAGATCGTCCAGAACATCAAGGCGGCCAAGCGGCACGTCGACCAGATGCAGGCCGAGGTCTGGGACATCCTCGAGGAGGTCATCCAGGAGCACCCGGTGCTGCTGAACCGCGCCCCGACGCTTCACCGCCTCGGCATCCAGGCGTTCGAGCCGGTGCTCGTCGAGGGCAAGGCGATCCAGGTGCATCCGCTCGTCTGCCACGCGTTCAACGCCGACTTCGACGGCGACCAGATGGCGGTGCACGTGCCGCTGTCCGCCGAGGCGCAGGCGGAGGCGCGGATCCTGATGCTGTCGGCGAACAACATCCTGTCGCCGGCCTCGGGCCGCGCGCTCGCGACGCCGACGCAGGACATGGTGCTCGGTTCGTACTACCTCACGTACTCCGATCTCAACTTCGACGAGCTCTCGGTCGAGACGATGGACCCGCGGCCGATGCGCTTCCGCACGGAGGAGGAGGTCGAGTTCGCGCTCGACGCGCACCAGATCACCCTCCAGCAGCCGATCCAGTACCTGTGGGAAGGCGAGCTCATCATCACCACCGCCGGCCGCGTCATCTTCAACGCGGAGATCGACCGCGCGCTGCGCGAGGCCGTCGGCCCGCTCGAGGGCGAGTTCACGCAGTACCACGACTACCTCAACGGGACGCTCTCGAAGAAGACGCTCGACGACTTCATCTCGACCCTCGTCGACGAGTACGGCGCCCACACGGTGTCGTCGGTGCTCGACACGATCAAGGAGCTCGGCTTCCGCTACGCGACTCGCGCGGGCGTGACGATCTCGAAGAACGACGTCGTCATCCCGCCGTCGAAGGAGCAGATCCTCGGCGAGTACGAGGAGCGCGTCCGCAAGGTCGAGCAGGCGTACGAGCACGGCCTCATCACCGAGGGCGAGCGGCACGAGTCGATCGTGAACATCTGGACGGAGGCGACCGACACGGTCTCCGAGGCGATGCTCGCGAACCTCGACGAGCTGAACCCGCTGTACATGATGGCCAACTCCGGTGCCCGCGGCTCCTTCGCGCAGCTCCGCCAGCTGGCCGGCATGCGCGGCCTGATGGCGAATCCGAAGGGCGAGATCATCGAGCGCCCGATCAAGGCGAACTTCATGGAAGGCCTGTCGGTGCTCGAGTACTTCATCTCGACGCACGGCGCCCGCAAGGGCCTCGCCGACACGGCGCTCCGCACCGCCGACTCGGGCTACCTGACGCGGCGTCTCGTCGACGTCTCGCAGGACGTGATCATCCGCGAGCTGGACTGCAAGACGAAGGACTTCGTCCAGCTGCCGCTCTATCACCCGGAGGGTCTGAACAAGAGCGTCACCGGTCGCATCCTCGCGGAGGACGTGCACAAGCCGCTCGCGTCGGGCAAGCCCGGCAAGACGGTCGTCGCCGAGAAGGGCGAAGAGATCACCATGCCGCGCCTGCGCGAGATCCTCGAGGAGCTCGGCGACGCCGCCGAGAACTTCGTCATGCCGGTGCGGTCGGTGCTCAAGTGCAAGGCGGAGACCGGCGTGTGCCAGGCCTGCTACGGCACCTTCCTCGCGAGTGGCGAGATGTCGGAGATCGGCGACGCGGTCGGCATCATCGCCGCGCAGTCGATCGGCGAGCCGGGCACGCAGCTGACGATGCGGACGTTCCACACCGGCGGTGTCGCCGGCGCGGACATCACGCACGGCCTGCCGCGCGTCGTCGAGATCTTCGAGGCGCGGAACCCGAAGGGCGCCGCGCAGCTCGCGGAGATCGAGGGCACGGTCGCGATCGAGGAGACCGAGCGCCAGCTGAAGATCACGATCCTCCCCGACAGCGGGAAGGAAGAGGACGAGCACTCGTACACGGTGCCTCGCCGCACGCGGCTCCTCGTCGTGCACGGCGAGCGCGTTGAGGCGGGCGACCCGCTGCACGAGGGCTCGCTGAACCCGGGCGACGTGCTTCGGCTCAAGGGCTATACGGCGACCGAGCTCTACCTCGTCGCCGAGGTGCAGAAGGTCTACAAGTCGCAGGGCGTCGACATCCACGACAAGCACATCGAGCTCATCGTCCGGCAGATGCTGAAGAAGGTGCGTGTCGAGAACAACGGCGGCACCGACCTGCTGCCGGGCCAGCTCGTGGACAAGATCGTGCTCGAGCGTGAGAACACGCGCGTGAAGAAGGAGAAGAAGGACCAGGCGACGTCCGAGCCGCTGATCCTCGGGATCACGAAGGCCTCGCTCGCGACCGAGTCGTTCCTCTCCGCCGCGTCCTTCCAGGAGACGACGAAGGTGCTGACCGACGCCTCGATCGAGGGCAAGGTCGACCGCCTCCTCGGCCTGAAGGAGAACGTCATCATCGGCAAGCTCATCCCCGCCGCGACCGGCCTGAAGCGGTACCGCACGATCGAGATCGGCCCCTCGGCGGCCGTCCCGGTCAGCGCGTACACCCGGCCGCAGACGGAAGAGCAGCTGCTGGCGGCGCTCGAGGAGATCGGCTCCGACGGCGGGGACAGCCTCGCGGATCTGAGCCTCGACTTCGGCGGCGAGCCGGGCGGCAACGGTGGCCCCTCGCACGACGAGATCGAGGCGGAGGAGATCCCAGAGGTCGACACGCCGCTCGACTCCGGCGAGTAAGCCGGCTGTAAAAGACGGATCGAGACGGGCCGCCTCCGGGCGGCCCGTCTGGTATCAAGGGCCGGGGTCGTGAAGAAGGCGCTGCTCACACTTCTCGCCGTGCTCGGCTGGCCTGCGGCGGCCCAGGCCGCGACGCCCGCGCCGTATGCGGGGCAGTGCGGGCTGCCGGCGTCCCAGCCGATCTGGATGGAGTTCGGCTACCAGTTCCCGCAGTTCAACGCGATCCTCGGCAAGTCGGGCGTCGTCGTCGGCGTCGGCAGCGGCAACTACGGCGAGCAGATGCGCGCGGCGGGCGCCGCGACGGTCTACTTCGACCTGAACTTCAAGAACCGCGTCGGCACGACGACCGCACCCGCGGACCCGTCGCTCATCCCCGGCCGCGTCCAGAGCTTCTTCACGTTCGCGCAGCAGCAGACGGGGTGCGCGAACCCGGTGATCGTGCTCAACGAGCTCTCCGGTCCCGGCCTCGTCACGCCCTGGTCGGACAACAACGCGCGCTACCGCGCCGACGTGCTCGCGTTCGTCCAGGGGCTCGCCGCGAAGGGCGCATACCCGGTGCTGCTGCTCCCGTCCAAGCCGTACATGGGCGGCGACGCGCTCACGTGGTGGCAGCAGGCGGCGCAGTCGGCGGAGCTCGTGCGCGAGGCGTACGTGCCGGCGCCCGCGACCTGGAAGCAGGGGCCGGTGCTCGGCAACCGGAGCCTGCGGGGGTTCTACCGGCAGGCCGTCGCGGACTTCACGTCGAACGGCATCCCGGCGAACCGCGTCGGGCTGATGGTGAGCTTCGCGACGACGAGCGGCTTCGGCGGGCGGAACAACCTCCAGCCCGCCTCGGCGTGGTTCCAGGTGTCGAAGTGGCAGGCGCTCGCGGCGCAACAGGTCGCCGCCGAGACGGGCATCGCGTCGGTGTGGTCGTGGGGCTGGGGCGAGTGGAACGTGGCGGAGCAGGATCCGGACAAGCCGTACGCGATGTGCGCGTGGTTGTGGGCGCGGTCGTCGTCGTTGTGCGACGCGCCGAAGGCGATCCCCGGATTCGACTCGTCGCTGACCGAAGGACAGCTGAGCGTGCTTCCCGGCGGCGCGCAGTGTCTCGTCGGCAAGCAGGTGCTGTCGAACGCCGCCATCGACCAGTTGGCGCGCCTCACGGGCGACCGCGAGACCGCATACAGCGCGCTCTACGAGCGGCTCGTCGAGAGCGCGACGCAGCCGGTGTCGAGCGCGGACGTGCTCGCCGCCGAGCGCGCGGTCATCCGGCAGGAGTTCCGCGGCAGCCGGTCGCTGTACGTCGCCGCGCTGAGCCGCGAGCATGCGACGGTGCCGGAGGCGCGCGCGATCCTCGCCGACCAGCTCCGCCGCGCGCACGTCGAGACGTTTCTCCCGGCGTCGTCGCCGTCGGCGTCGCAGATCAGCATGTTCTACAAGTCGTACCCCGATCTCCAGGCGCGGCTGATGACGGCGACTCCGGCGCCGCCGTGGCTCGGGCACAGGACGCAGGGGCTCGCGCTGCAGGACGTCGCACCCGACCGGCTGTTCGTGCTCGCGACGGGGAAGTCGGAGTCGGTGCTCACGAGCACGGGC
The DNA here is from genome assembly GCA_036496165.1 of Gaiellaceae bacterium. GTDB lineage: Bacteria > Actinomycetota > Thermoleophilia > Gaiellales > Gaiellaceae > Palsa-739. The sequence goes on from DASXLN010000001.1 coordinate 4,267, forward strand.
ACCTTCTCGGTCAAGGCGATGCAGGACGCGTCCCCGCTCGGCGCCGTGCCGCTCGGCCGCGCACGGCCGGCGATCGCAGCGGCGCTGCGCACGTTCGCGCGCGGCGTCGCCTTCGAGAAGTGGACGGTGGGAAAGCAGCGCGCCGCGCTGACGACGGCGACGTGCGCGAAGGACGACCTCCCCCAGCCGGCCGCGATCGATCTGGTCCAGTACCTCCCGTTTTTGCGGCTCGGCTAGACCCTGCTACGACGCGGCCGCGATCGAGCGGCCCTTGCCGGCCTGCTTGGCCGAGTACAAGGCCCGGTCGGCGCGCTCGAAGAGCGTGATCGAGTCGTCGTCCGGCCGCAGCTCCGCGAGGCCCGCGGACAGGTGCAGCCGCCCCGCCTGGCCGATCGCGCGGCTGGAGATGACCGTCTGGATGCGCGCGAACAGCTGCTCCGCGTCGTCGAGCGTCGACTCCGGCATGATCACCGCGAACTCGTCGCCGCCCACGCGGCACGGGACGTCGGCCGTGCGCACCACCTGCCGAATGCGCGCCGCCGCCTCCGCGAGCACCGCGTCCCCGGCGAGGTGGCCGATCTGGTCGTTCACTTCCTTGAAGTCGTCGAGGTCGAACACGACGAGCGCGAGGTTGCGCGCGTAGCGATGCGCGCGCACCGCCTCACGCGCGAGCGTCTCGTGGAAGTAGCGCCGGTTGTGGAGCTCCGTCAGTGCGTCGAGGTCGGCGAGCTGACGCGCCTCGCGAAATCGCCGGGCGTTGTCGATCGCCGGCGCCGTCCGGTGTGCGATCTCCTCGAGCCGCAGCAGCGCGCTGTCGTCGAACCGCAACCCGGGCGTTCGCGTCAGCACGACGAGCGTCCCCATCGTCCCGTTCTCGTCGGCGAGCGGGAGCGCGAGGCCGCCGCGCACGAGCGCGCCGCCCGCCGCACTCTCCTGCGCCTCGGCGTACCGGTAGTTGAGCTCGACTGCGCGCAGGTCGCGCTGCCCGGGCGGAACCGCCGCGGAATGCCGGATGGCCTCCTCGTCGGGGATCCCGAGCGCCGCGATCACGGGCGCCGCCTCGGGTGTGTCCACCCGGATGAGCCCGGCGTCGACGCCGGGAATGGCGGCGATCGCCTCCAGCGACCGGGCCAGCACCTCGTCGAGATCGATCGTCCCGGAGATGTCGCCGAGGAATCGGCTCCTCCGGCCCTCCTCCTCGGCCCGCTCGACCGCGCCGCCGAGCTCGAATGCGAGCTCGTCGAGCCGCCGCTCCACCTCCGCGACGCGCCCGCCCGACCTGCGCAGGAGACCGAGCAGCACCCCGACGAGCAGCAAAAGACAGGCGCCGAGCGCCGCGAACGCCGCAATCAGGAGCTGGCTCACGAGGGCTGACCGACTGTATTCGCCCACGAGGCCCCGTGCCAGCCCTGGAATGGGCGATCTTTCGCGTGTTTGACGGTATCCATGGGCCTTCGCTACCATTCCGCGGGCCGGTTGGCAGGGGCCTCCGCCCCAGCTGACCGTCTCTTTGTGTGAAGGGACTACCCGAAGGACTCATGCCGACTGTCAATCAACTCGTGCGCAAGGGCCGCAAGGCGACCAAGGCGAAGACCAAGGCGCCGGCGCTCGCCGGATCCCCGCAGAAGCGGGGCGTCTGCACGCGCGTGTATACGACCACCCCGCGTAAGCCGAACTCGGCGCTGCGGAAGGTCGCCCGCGTCCGGTTGACGAACGGCCAGGAGGTCGGCGCCTACATCCCCGGCGAAGGCCACAACCTGCAGGAGCACTCGGTCGTCCTCATCCGCGGCGGCCGCACGGCCGACCTGCCGGGCTTCCGCTACAAGATCATCCGCGCCGCGCTCGACACGTCCGGCGTGTCCGACCGCAAGCAGGCGCGCTCCCGCTACGGCGCCAAGCGGGGTTCGTGATGCCGCGCCGTGGAGAGATTCAGGCCCGCCAGGCTCCGGTCGACTCCGTCTACGGCTCGCAGCTCGTGACGCAGGTGATCAACAAGGTCATGCTCGACGGCAAGAAGTCCGTCGCCGAGGACATCGTCTACTCCGCCCTCGAGACGGTGGGGACGAAGACCGGCCGGCCGCCGATCGAGGTGCTCGAGCAGGCCGTGAAAACGGTCACGCCGGTGCTCGAGGTCCGCGGCCGCCGCGTCGGCGGCGCGAACTACCAGGTGCCCGTCGAGGTGCCGCAGCGCCGCGCCCGCACGCTCGCCGTGCGCTGGCTCGTGACGTTCGCGCGCGAGCGCCGGGAGAAGGGCATGAGCGACAAGCTCGCCAACGAGATCATGGACGCGCTCAACCAGCAGGGCGGCGCGTTCAAGCGCAAGGACGACGTCTACCGGATGGCGCAGGCCAACAAGGCCTTCGCCCACTATCGGTGGTAGTCATGGCGGCGACTCCCACACAGGTCGCGCTCGATCGTGTCCGCAACATCGGAATCATGGCGCACATCGACGCCGGCAAGACGACGACGACCGAGCGGATCCTCTACTACACCGGCCGCACCCACAAGATGGGCGAGGTGCACGAGGGCGCCGCGACGATGGACTGGATGGCCCAGGAGCAGGAGCGGGGCATCACCATCACGTCGGCGGCGACCACGGCCGTTTGGCGCGACCATCGCATCAACATCATCGATACGCCCGGGCACGTGGACTTCACCGTGGAGGTGGAGCGGAGCCTGCGCGTCCTCGACGGCGCCGTCGCCGTGTTCGACTCGGTCGCGGGCGTCCAGCCGCAGTCCGAGACGGTCTGGCGGCAGGCCGACAAGTACAAGGTCCCGCGCATCGCCTTCATCAACAAGATGGACCGGACCGGCGCGAACTTCTTCGCAGCCGTCCAGTCGATGAAGGAGCGCCTCGGCGCCAACCCGGTGCCGGTGCAGATCCCGATCGGCCAGGAGGACCAGTTCACGGGCGTCGTCGACCTCGTCGAGATGAACGCGATCGTCTATCGCGACGAGCTCGGCCAGCAGTTCGACGTCACCGAGATTCCCGAGGGCCTCGTCGAGCAGGCGCACGAGTATCACCACCAGCTGATCGACGCGATCTCGCACTTCGACGACGAGGTGCTCGAGGCGTACATCGAGGACGAGTCCTCGGTGACGGCGGAGATGATCCGCCGCGCCGTCCGCGCCGGTACGCTCGCCGACGCGATCACGCCGGTGCTGCTCGGCTCCGCCTTCAAGAACAAGGGCGTGCAGCCGCTGCTCGACGCGGTCATCGACTATCTGCCGAGCCCGCTCGACGTGCCGCCGGTGAAGGGTCTCGACCCGAAGACCGAGGCCGAGCTCGAGCGCGCGGCCGACCCGAGCGCGCCGTTCTCGGCGCTCGCGTTCAAGGTGATGTCCGACCCGTACGTCGGCAAGCTCACGTACTTCCGCGTCTACTCCGGCCAGATCAAGGCCGGCGACCGCGTGCTCAACACGACGACGGGCAAGACCGAGCGCATCAGCCGCATCCTCCAGATGCACGCGAACCACCGGGAGGAGCGCGAGGAGATCATGGCGGGCGAGATCGCCGCCGGTGTCGGCCTCAAGACGACGACGACGGGCGACACGCTCGCCGCCGACAACGCGCCGATCGTGCTCGAGTCAATGAGCTTCCCCGACCCGGTCATCTCGGTCGCGGTCGAGCCGAAGTCGAAGGCCGACCAGGACAAGCTGGGGACGGGCCTCCAGCGCCTCGCAGAAGAGGATCCGACCTTCCGCGTCACGAGCGACGAGGAGACCGGGCAGACACTCATCTCCGGGATGGGCGAGCTGCACCTCGAGATCATCGTCGACCGCCTCAAGCGCGAGTTCAACGTCGACGCGAACGTCGGCCGCCCGCAGGTCGCGTACCGCGAGACGATCTCGAAGCCGGCGGAGAAGGTGCAGGGCAAGTTCGTCCGGCAGACCGGCGGCTCCGGCCAGTACGGCGACGCGGTCATCAACCTGTACCCGCAGGAGCCTGGCGACGGCTACAAGTTCGACGACAAGATCGTCGGCGGCAAGATCCCGAAGGAGTACATCCCCGCCATCGACGCCGGCATCCGCGAGGCGATGGACTCGGGCATCCTCGCCGGCTATCCGGTCGTCGACGTCCGCGTCGAGCTGATCGACGGTTCGTACCACGACGTCGACTCGTCGGAGCGCGCGTTCAAGATCGCCGGCTCCATGGCCTTCAAGGAGGCCCTGAAGCGCGCGAAGCCGAAGCTCCTCGAGCCGATGATGGCCGTCGAGGTGACGACGCCCGAGGAC
>DASXLN010000002.1:0-18538 GCA_036496165.1 Gaiellaceae bacterium
TCGGCCGGGCTCGTCGCCCGCCTGCGACCGACGGCAGCCGGCCTCGGCACCGCTGCCGGCGTCCTCTACGCGGCCGGCGACGTCGCGACGAAGGCGGCGGTCGGTGGCGGCGCGCGCCTCGCGTTCGTGCCCGTGCTTCTCACGTGTCACGGCCTCGCGTTCGTCTGTCTTCAGCTCGCCTTCCAGCGCGGCGGAAAGCTGGCCTCCGCCGGGCTCGCTGTTCTCTGGACGAACGCGCTCCCGATCGCGGCCGGCACCGTCCTCTTCGCCGAGTCACTTCCCGGCGGCATGCGTGCAGACCTGCGCATCGCCGCGTTCGCCCTCGTCCTCGTCGGCGCAGTCGCCCTCAGCCAGCGAGGCGCGGAGGTCACCGTCCTCGAGTCTTGATTGGCCTTGCGTGGGCGCCTCTGATCGGTCGGCGGCTTTCACTCTCGGTCTTGGTTCACGTTCGCACCGGACGTCGCGCGAGCGCGATCCCTGCCTCCTGCTCGAGCAGGTCGACCTTGATGCCCACGAAGCGGCGTTCGTTGAGCATTCGCTGCCACGACTCGGGCGGAGCCGGGTGCTCCCAGCTGCCGACTGCGACACGGCCGGCGTTGCGGACGATCCGGAGAAGGCCTGCCGGACCGCGGGCGGCGATGGAACGGATCTTGTCGATCAGCAACCGCCTGTCTCTCGGCTGCAGCGAAAGGGAGAACATCATGTCGCACAGGACGAGCCTGCCTCCCGGCACGAGCACACGGCGCACTTCCGACAGCGCGAGCTCCTTCGCCGGATCATCGAGGTGATGAAAGACGTAGTTCGACACAACGAGGTCGAACGACTCATCGTCGAACGGCAGCGAACGCATGTCGCCCTCGACGAGATCGACGTTCGCCACCGACCTCTCTTCCGCAAGCTCCTCGAGTCGGTCGAGCATCGCCTGGGAGAGGTCGAACGCGACGACGCGAGCGACGCATGGAGCAAGCTCGAGCGCGACGAGGCCAGTCCCGGCTCCGAGGTCGAGTACGCGATCGTTGCGGCGGGCCTCGGCCGCTTCGAGTATCCGATCTCGAAGGGCGAGGAACGCGTCCGTCGCGGCGACTTCCTCCCACGCATCGACGCGCGCATCCCAGTCATACGGGTCGTCTGCGTCGGCCGAAACTCGCAGCCGGCGCCTCACTTGAACGGGACCGTGATCGGGCCGGACAGCCGCCGGTATACGGCGACGAAGTCTCGGTCGTCCGGGACGAGGTAACGGGTCGGCGATTGCATCGGGTTCGGCACGACTTGGATCGGCACGAGCCCGTGATGGTGCGTGTACGTGATGAGCGTCGGCCATTCCGGGTTGATGTCGAACTGCATCGCCCGCACTGCTCCGGCGCGCTGCAGGATGCGCGCCAGCGTGAACACCGTCTGGTCGTTCGCCGCGGCGTACATGAGGTTGCCGCGGCGATCGATGCCGACCCCGGTCCTCCAGACGCGGACCGCGTTCCCCAGCGTGAGCCCCCACTCGGAGCTGTTGTTCAGCTCCGGGCTCAACCTGCCGCCCCAGACGATCGGCGGCAGGCTCTGCCGTGCCCATGCGACGTCCGCCGGCGCGGTCGGCCCGCCGTTCCAACGCACGATCGCGATGCGGCCGTCGCGGTAGCCCACGAGCGTGGCGAGGCCGTCCATCAGCGGCTCGTTCGTATGCCCGTTCACGGCGGAGCCGTTGTGACCGTCGATGTACGTGAAGCCGCCGTTGAAGGTCGCGAGCAGCCGCCAGCGCTGGTCGGAGGGGATGGAGAACGGGCCACGCACGGGCGCGTGGGGCGGCTCGTATCGGCCGGGATACCAGGCGAGCGCGGTCCGCGTACGGTCGAACCATGCGACGTAGGCGATGATGCGGGGATAGGCGCGCTCGGTGCGGAACGTCGTCACGAGCACGGGCGGCCGGCCGGCGATCGGCGGGCCGGTTGGCTTCCAGATGCCCTCGCCGCGCAAGGGATGCGCAAAGACCAGCTTGATGGGCGGCGGCCAGACCGCAGTCCGAGGTGTGGCAAGGGAGACGGGGAGAGGAGCGAGGCCGACAGCGGGAAGGGCTCTCAGCTGCGGGCCGCCCTTCTTCGGGGCCTTCCAGCGGTAGTAGACGCTCTCGGCCTCGTCGACGAGCCAGTTCATGTGGTGGCCCCGTAGCCACTCGACGCTCCGGACGCCGAGCGGGAGGCTCGACGGCTGCACCATCGTCGAGGTGTACGAGTAGAACGCGGGTGAGAGCACGATCAGAGCGAACGCGAGCGCCCAGAACAGACGGCGACGAGACGTCGACGCTCTCGGAGGCCTGCCGCCCTCCAGCCCGGTGTCCATGTTGTCACGGAGGGTGACACGCCGACCTGGGAGAAAGCTGTGAGCTAGGGCTGCGAAACAAGTTTTGTGATGCCGGGACGCCGAGCGGCGGAGAGGAACGCGCCGAGCGGACGGCCCAAGAGGTAGCGGCCGAGGAACGCGAGCGTCGCCCCCTCGACCACCGAGAGCTGGGGCTGCTCCGTCGTGTACGGCGGGAGGTGCTCGGCACCGACCAGCCACACGAGGAATTTCGGGCGGCGCGCGAGTCTGAAATACGTCTCGGTCGATGCAGGCGCATTGATCGTGTCAGCGGTTCCCTGCATGGCGAGGAGCGGGGGGCCACGCTGCGCGAACTGGCGCATGCCCCCAAGCAGTGCTCCCGACATGACGACAGCAGCGCGTATCCGCCGATCGCGGAAACGCGCGTCGTACGCGACGGCGAGAGCGGTCACCCCGCCGTCGGATTGACCGGCGACGGCAATTCGCCGTGGGTCGATCATCCCTCCGAGCACTCCGCCGGCGCGGGCGCTCAATGCGAGCAGTCTCGAGATGACGAAGCTCATGTCGCGAGGTTGGTTGATCAGGTCCGACTCGTCTGGACCGCCCGCTGCGTGGGCATTGGTGCGCGGAAAGATCGGCGCGGCGACGACGTATCCGGCGCGCGCCCAGGCATCGAGGAGCTTGCTGTACGTGCCGGGCATCAGCGTGAACCCGTGCGCGAAGACGATCAGCGGATGGCGCCCCGAGGCCGTCGGATAGCGGACGATCGTCCGGAGCGTCCTCGCTCGGGTGCGGTCGACGAACGAGAACGTGCGCGCACGGTACGAGGCTGCAGCAGGCGCGGCCGCCGCAAGTGCGGCAGCTGCTGCGCACAGCGAACAGCGACCCGGCCAGGATCTCGCCACCCACGGCAGCCTGACAGACGATGCCCGATAACGCGCCCAGGTCGCCGGCTCGAATCCCACTCTCTCCTCGGGTCGTCGCGGCGCTCTTCGACCGCGAGAGCGCGCCCGCGAGACTCGGGAGGGATTACCGATGCCGGGGGGCCTTTCCGCTGGTGGGATGGGTGGAGTGACGTCCCCGACCGATTCACCGACAGCGGAGATCGAGACCGACACAGCCGTCATGCTTCCGGCCGCCCTCGAGCGTCTCGTGGTGTCCCTTCGCGCTCGCGGCTACCGCGTTCTCGGCCCGACCGTTCGGGATGGTGCGATCGTCTATGACGATCTCGGCTCGGCTGCCGAGCTGCCGATCGGCTGGACGGACCACCAGGATGCCGGTAGCTATCGCCTCGAGCGGCGACCTGATGAAGCGCGGTTCGGTTATGCGGTCGGACCGCACTCGTGGAAGCGGTACCTGTTTCCGCCGCGCGTGCATCTCTGGCGGGCGAGTCGCGACGGCGGCGTGTCGTCGGTGGAGGAGGAGCCGCTGGACGAGTCGCCGTTCGCGTTCGTCGGTGTGCGCCCGTGCGAGCTCCGAGCGATCGAGATCCAGGATCGCGTCTTCGTCGGCGGCAGGTACGTCGATCGCGACTACGCGGCACGGCGCGAAGGCGCGTTCGTCGTCGCTGTGAACTGCTTCGAGCCGGCGGGCACGTGCTTCTGCACGTCGATGGGGACCGGGCCGAAAGCTCGGAGCGGTTACGACCTCGCCTTGACGGAGCTGCTCGACGGCGAGCACCGTTTCCTGGTCGAGGTCGGCAGCGAGCGCGGCGCGGAGGTGCTCGCCGAGCTGACTCCCCGTCCTGCCGTCGCCGCCGATGTCACCGCTGCCGCCGCCTCAGTCGACTCGGCGGCGCAGCGCATGGGACGGACGATGGACACGCGCGACGTCAGGGATCTCCTGATGAGCAATCTCGACCATTCGCGGTGGAACGACGTCGCCGAGCGATGCCTGTCGTGCGGAAACTGCACGCTCGCCTGCCCGACGTGCTTCTGCTCCGCCGTCGAGGATACGACCGATCTGGCAGGCGACGCGGAGCGCTGGCGCGTCTGGGACACGTGCTTCTCAGTCGACTACTCGTATATCCACGGCGGCAGCATCCGCCCGTCGGGAGCTTCCCGATACCGGCAGTGGATGACGCACAAGCTCGGCACCTGGTTCGACCAGTTCGGATCCTCCGGTTGCGTCGGCTGCGGCCGCTGCATCACGTGGTGTCCGGTCGGCATCGACATCACCGAAGAGGTGGCGGCGATCCGTGCGACACAAGGAGAAGACAATGCGCTCGCTTGACGACCTCCTCGCAGACGTACCCCTCTTCGAGGGACTCGCGCCCGGCCGGCTCTCGCTGCTCGCCGGCTGCGCGCACAACGTGCACTTCGAGGCGGGCGAGCAGCTCTTCCGCAAAGGGGACCAGGCGGACACGTTCTATGTCGTCCGCCACGGCGGCGTCGCGCTCGAGACGTTCGTCCCGGCCGGCGGCTCGATTGTCATCGAGACGCTCGGCGCCGAAGAGGTCGTCGGCTGGTCGTGGCTCTTCCCTCCGTACCGCTGGCACTTCGACGGTCGCGCGCTCGACACCGTGCGCGCGACCGCGTTCGACGCCGCGTGCCTGCGCCGGAAGTGCGATGACGATCCCGCGCTCGGCTACGAGCTGATGGGGCGCTTCGCGCAAGTCGTGATCGATCGCTTGCAGTCGACGCGTCTGCGACTCCTCGACATCTACGGCCGTGGCGACGATCGCTGAAGAGCCCCGGCTCGGCGCCTTGACCCCGCTGCCCGCGCGTGTTGCGGACCGCATCCGGGAGACCGGCGACACCTGGACCCTCGAGCTCGAGGTCGAGGCGGGCGCGGCGCCGGTGATCGCACCCGGCCAGTTCATGATGGTCTACGCGTTCGGCATCGGCGAGGTGCCGATCTCGGTGAGCGGCCCGCCCAACCGGCCCGGTCCGGTCGTGCTCACGGTCAGGGACGTCGGAGCCGTTTCGGGCGCGATCTGCCGCTCGGAGCCGGGCGCAGTCCTCGGGCTCCGCGGCCCCTTCGGCAACGCGTGGCCGGTCGACGAGGCTGCAGGCGGGGACGTGGTCGTCGTCGCCGGCGGAATCGGCCTCGCCCCGCTCCGCCCGGTCGTGCTGCGGGCGATCGAGCGGCGCAACGACTACGGCTCGGTGAGCCTCCTCTACGGCGCCCGCACGCCCGATGACCTGCTCTATCCCGTCGAGCGGGAGGCGTGGCGCGACGAGATCGCCGTCGAGGTGACCGTCGACGCCGCGGGCGGGGACTGGACCGGACGAGTCGGCGTCGTGCCCAAGCTCGTCGACGCCGCCGAGTTTCGGCCGGAGACGACGACCGCGTTCGTCTGCGGGCCGGAGATCATGATGCACTTCACCGTCGAGGCGCTCCTCGCGCGCGGCGTGCCCGCGGAGCGGATCATGCTCTCGATGGAGCGGGACATGCGGTGCGGTGTCGGTCTGTGCGGCCACTGCCAACTCGGCCCGACGCTGATCTGCCGCGACGGGCCGGTCTACTCTTTCGCCGACCTCGCACCGTGGCTCGAGGTACGCGAGCTGTGAGCGCCTCCGCGAAGCCGACGCTCGCAGTTTGGAAGTTCGCATCCTGCGACGGCTGCCAGCTCTCGCTGCTCGACCTCGAAGACGAGTTGCTCGCGCTCGCCGGGGTCGTCGAGCTGGCCGACTTCCGCGAGGCGACGAGCGACTTCGTCGCCGGCCCCTACGACCTCTCGCTCGTCGAGGGCTCGGTCACCACCGCGCACGACGCCGAGCGGATCCAGGAGGTCCGCCGGAGCTCGAAGGCCCTCGTCACGATTGGAGCCTGCGCGACCGCCGGCGGCATCCAGGCGCTCAGGAACTTCTCCGACGTCCGCGACTTCGTCGCCGCGGTGTACGCCTCGCCCCAGTACATCTCGACCCTCGAGAGCTCGACCCCGATCTCCGCGCACGTCCCGGTCGACTTCGAACTGCACGGATGCCCGATCAACAAGCGCCAGCTGCTCGAAGTCGTGACCGCATTCCTGCACGGACGCAGACCGGGGATTCCGACGACGAGCGTCTGCACCGAGTGCAAGCGACGCGGGACCGTGTGCATCACCGTCGCCCACGGAACGCCCTGCCTCGGCCCCGTCACCCACTCCGGCTGCGGCGTGCTCTGTCCGGCCTACGACCGCGGCTGCTTCGGATGCTTCGGCCCGATGGAGACGCCGAACGCCGCCGCGCTCGTGCCGCTGCTACGTCGGCGCGGGATGACGAAGGTGGACGTCGAGCGCGTCTTCCGGACCTTCAACGCGGGCGCAGTGCCGTTCTCCGAGGCGGCCGATCGTGGCTGAGCGTCGCGTCATCAGCACCGACTACCTGGCACGGGTCGAGGGCGAAGGAGCGATGACGGTCAGGCTCATCGACGGCGAGGTCGACCACGTCGAGCTGCGGATCTTCGAGCCGCCGCGCTTCTTCGAGGCGCTTCTCCGCGGACGCTCGTTCCGCGAACCGCCGGACATCACCGCGCGCATCTGCGGCATCTGCCCGGTCGCCTACCAGACGAGCGCCGTCAATGCGATCGAGAGCCTCTGCGGTGTCGAGGTCACCGAGCCGATTCGGATGCTGCGCCGCCTCCTCTACTGCGGCGAGTGGATCGAGAGCCATGCGCTCCACGTCTACATGCTCCACGCGCCCGATTTCCTCGGGTACGCCGGCGCTGTCGAGCTCGCCCGCGACGCTCCGCAGGCAGTCGAGCGTGGGCTCGCGCTCAAGAAGACCGGCAACGAGCTGATGACGCTCGTCGGCGGGCGCGAGATCCATCCGATCAACGTCCGCGTCGGCGGCTTCTACCGCACCCCGGCGAAGCGGGAGCTGCGCACCCTCGTCGAGCCGCTCGAACGGGCCCGAGAGGCGGCGCTCGCAACGGTGCGCTGGACGGCCGGATTCGACTTCCCCGAACGAGAGGTGGAATGCGACCTGGTCGCGCTCTCGCAACCCGGCGAGTACGCGATCGAGCGAGGCCGCATCCGCTCCGACGCCGGGCTCGACATCGCACCTGCGGACTACGACGAGCATTTCGAGGAGGAGCACGTCGAGCGCTCGAACGCGCTCCACTCGCACTTGAAGCCCAGCGGCACGTACCTGTGCGGCCCGCTCGCCCGCTACACGCTCAACCACGACGCGCTGTCGCCGCTCGCGCTCGCCGCAGCGGCCGAGGCAGGGCTCGGTGCGTCGTGCCGCGACCCGTTCCGAAGCATCGTCGTTCGCAGCGTCGAGCTCGTCTACGCCTGCGACGAGGCCCTGCGACTGATCGACGCCTACGAAGAACCGGACCGACCGGCAGTCGACGTCGAGCCGATTGCCGGGACGGGCTACGGCGTGAGCGAGGCCCCGCGTGGCCTGCTCTATCACCGCTATCGCATCGACGCCGAGGGAACGATCCTGGACGCGAAGATCGTGCCGCCGACCTCCCAGAACCAACAGGCGATCGAGGACGACCTGCGCGACGTGGTCGCGCGCAACGCGCAGCTCGACGACGACGCGCTGCGGGGCCTCTGCGAGCAGACAATCCGCAACTACGACCCCTGCATCTCATGCGCGACGCACTTCCTGACCCTCGACGTGGAGCGCCGGTGAGCACGGTCGTCATCGGGCTCGGGAACCCGTATCGCGGCGACGACGCTGTCGGGCTCGCGGTCACCGCCAGCCTCGAGGGCCGCGTCCCTGCCGGGGTCGAGCTCGTCGCCTGCGAGCAGGAGCCGAGCAGGCTGATCGACGTCTGGGCGGCCGCGTCGGCGGCCCTCGTCGTCGACGCGGTCGCTTCGGGCGCGGCACCGGGAACGGTGCACAGGTTCGACGCGAGTGCTGCGGCGATCCCGGCAGGCGTCTTCCGTTCGTCGACGCATTCGTTCGGGGTCGGCGACGCGATCGAGCTCGCCCGCGCCCTCGGAAAGCTGCCGCCGAACGTCGTCGTCTACGGCGTCGAGGTGGGCGACGTCGCTGCAGGCGTGGCGCTCACCGCTCCGGTCGAGGCAGCGGTCGAGCCGGTTGCGAACGCTGTCCTCGAGGACCTCGAACACCTGATCGCGAAGGAGGAGGAACCATGCACGAACGGGCACTGATGGTCGACGTGATGCGCAAGATCGACGAGATCGCCACCGAGGGTGGCGCCGATCGAGTCGTCGTTGTCGGCGTGCGGCTCGGCGCTCTCTCGCACTTCACGCCCGACCACTTCCGCGAGCACTTCGTCGACGCATCGCGCGGCACGATCGCCGAAGGGGCTGAGGTCGACGCCGTCGTCGACGACGACACGACGGGCGACCGTGCGCGTGACGTCGTGATCGAGCGGGTCGAGATCGAGCTCCCCGACAGGGCGGAGGTGCACTGATGTGCGTCGGCTCGATCGCTACGCTCGTCGAGGCCTGGGACGACGGCGTCTGCGTCGGGCGTCTGGGCGACGGCTGCGTCGTTCCACTCTCGTTTGTGCCGGAGGCCCGGCCCGGCGACCAGTTGCTCCTCCACCTCGGTATTCCCGTGGAGGTCCTCGAGCCGAAAGTCTCCACCATCGGAGGTTCCCGATGAGCAGGCGCACGACCGGCATCGCGCTCGCATTCGGCACGGCTGTCGTCAGCGGCGTGTCGATCTACGTGAACGGCCACGCCGTGAGGCACTTCGGCGACGCAACCGTGTACACGACCGCCAAGAACGCGGTTGCCGGAGCGGCGCTGCTCGCGCTCGCGCTCGCGTGGGCGGCGCGCCGGCGGCCCGCGGGTACGGTGCGCGCTGCTCGCGCCGCGACGACCTCCCGCAGGTGGGTCGCGCTCTTCGCGGTCGCAGTGATCGGCGGCAGCGTGCCCTTCGTCCTCTTCTTCGAGGGTCTCGCGCGCGCCGAGGCGACCCAGGCGTCGTTCATCCAGAAGACCCTCGTCGTCTGGGTCGCGCTGCTCGCAGTCCCGTTCCTTCACGAGCGGTTCCGTGCGCCGCATGCCCTCGCGATCTGCCTCCTGATCGGCGGCCAGGCATGGCTCGCCGGTCACACCGGGACGGTCGTGTTCGGGCAGGGCGAGGCGATGATCCTCGGCGCGACGCTGCTCTGGGCGGGCGAGGTGGTGCTTGTCAAGCACGTTCTCGCGTCGCTCTCCGTGCGCTCGCTCGCGGCTGCTCGCATGGGCGGCGGAACCGTCCTCCTCATCGCCTGGGTCGCCGCGACGGGGAAGCTCGGTGACCTGACGGCCCTCAGCGCGGGACAATGGCACTGGGTCGCGATCACGGGCCTGCTACTCGCCGCATATGTCGCCACCTGGTACGCCGCCCTCGCACGCGCTCAGGCGGTCGACGTGACGGCGGTGCTCGTCTTCGGCGCGGTCATCACCGCCGTGCTCTCGGGCGCGGCCGACGGCGTGTCGGTCAACGTCCCGGGAACAGTGCTCGTCGCGCTCGGCGCCGGACTCGTCGCCGCAGTCGCCGTGCGGCGTCCCACGGCCGACGCCGTGCAGACGTGACCGAAACCGCCGGCCCGCTGCTTTTTGCGCGCTACGCGTATCCGCCGAACTCGCTCGGACTCTGCGGTGCGGATGCGCCGCGGACACTGCTCGAGTACGGAGCCGCACGCGAGTCAGACGCAGGGCTCGCGGAGCTTGCGGAGACATTCGACGGCGCCTGGCCGTACCTGACGCTGATCGCCGGGGCGAACGGGATCCCCGACCCGCTAGACCCTCGCGTCGTCGAGGCGTACTGGGTCGGGAACGAGCTACTCGAGCGGGTCCGGCCGGACGACCTTGCACGGCACGTCGACGACCGCTTTCGCGGCCGGATCGGACGCGCGCGCGACCACGTCGTCGACGTCGTCGCCGCCGGCGCCGTGCCGCACCACTGCTTTCACGTGTTCGCCGTCTATCCCTGGCTGGGCCTCCTGCGGACCGGGATCGTCGACGAGCCGCTGCGCATCCTCGACCAATGCCGAACAACCCCGGCGGTTGTGCAATCGGTCGACGCCGAAACGGCCGAGGTGCTCGCTCGGCCGCTTCGCTGGGACGGGGGCGCACTCCGCCTCGGCGAGCCGCAGTCGCGCACCGTGCGCTGGCGCGATGACGGCCTCGCCTTCGTGCGACCGCTCCGCCCCGGCGACCGCGTGTCGCTCCATTGGAACTTCGTGTGCGACACGCTCTCCGCATCCTCCGCGCGAATGCTCGCCCGGGCGACAGGCCGCGCCCTTCAGGCCGTCAACGGCCCCGGCGCCACCGTCGCGCTCCTCACCTAAAGCGGCGTCCCCTTTTCGGGGGTCCGGAGTCCAGCGTGCAAGTCCGATGCCGCCGACATGAAGCTCATCCTCTCCTCGGTTGCGGCACTTGGTGCAGCGCTCGCGGTCGCCCTGCCGGCGTCCGCTGCGCCTGCCGCCCCGACCTCGTGGGCGGCGCAGGCGAATCAGGTGTGCTCCGTCTGGACCGCGAAGGCGAAGAAGGAGTTCGGCGCGCCGGTCACGCCGGCACAGCTGTACTCGTTCGCGCACAAGGCGAAGTCGCTCGAGGCGCAGGAACTGGCTGCGCTCGAGAAGATCCCCGGCAGAAGCGATGCCGGCACGGTCGCGCTCGCGGCCGTCAAGACGGACATCGCGGAGATCGGTTCCGCGATCACGGCCTGGGACAAGGGCAAGCCCGCGCAGTTCGTCACCATCCTCAAGCGGTACCTGAACGACGGTCGCCCGAAGTCGGCATTCGCGATTGCCGGCGCCGGCCAGTGCGGCTGACGACCCGGTCGTAGTTCCCTCCAAGGGGTGAGGCACCGCCGTTCCGACGGCGGTGCTTCCATGCGTAGACTCGCGCGATGCAGGACGAGGCGGCCGCCGCCGCGCGACAGCTCGGCGAGCACGACGTCGCCGTCGTGCTCGGATCCGGATGGATCGAGGCGGTCGCAGGATTCCCATGCGACGCGGAGGTCCCGCTCGCAACGCTGCCCGGCTTTGCGCAGCCGACCGTCGCGGGGCACGGCGCGACCGCGCGCTCGCTGCGCGCGGACGACGTGCGCGTGCTCGCTTTCACGGGCCGGTCGCACTACTACGAGTCGCGCGACGTCGGCCGCGTCGCGCACGCCGTGCGGACCGCAGCCGCCGCCGGTTGCCGCGCCGTCGTGCTGACGAGCGCGAGCGGCGGGATCGATGACGATCTCGCGCCCGGCGATCTCGTCCTCCTTTCCGACCACATCAACCTCACCGGCGCGTCGCCCCTCGTGGGCGGGAACTTCGTCGACCTCGCCGACCTGTACTCGGCGCGGCTGCGCTCGGTCTGTCGCGAGCTCGACCCGAGCCTGCGCGAGGCCGTGTACGCCGGCTACTGGGGGCCGAACTACGAGACGCCCGCCGAGATCCGTGCGTACCGCGTCATGGGCGCCGACGTCGTCGGCATGTCGACGGTCCTCGAGGCGATCGCGGCCCACGCTGCCGGCATGGAGGTGCTCGGCCTCTCGCTCGTCACGAATCGCGCCGCCGGGCTCGGCGGCCGCCTCGACCACACCGAGGTGCTCGAGACTGCGACCGCATCCGTCGACCGGATGCGCGCGCTGCTCGAGTCGCTGCTGCCCCGTCTCTAGCTACGAAACGGCTTCGGCGGCAGCAGGCCGAGCCGCTGTGCGGTCGCGACCGCCTCGACGCGCGTGTGTGCGCCGAGCTCGTGCAGGATCCGCCGCAGATGGTTTCGCACGGTCTCGGTCGAGAGCGACAGCTCCGTCGCGATGTCGGCGGTCGACTTGCCGGCTGCGACGAGCTCGAGGATCTCGTTCTGTCGCCGCGTCAGCTTCGTCTCGCTGTCGAGCTTCCGCGGGTCGAGCTGCCGACGCACGTCGTACGCGAGGATGAGCACGCCGACGACGGCATCGCCCTCGAACAACGGGAGATGCTGCGCGCGCACCCCGCGAACGACGCCGTCGCCGTCGACGAACACCGTCTCGAAGTCGGTGGGCTCGCCGCTCTCGACCGCGCGGCGGAACTGGGCGACGACTGTGGCGCGCGCCTCCGGGGGAACCGGGTCGGTGTACGGGCGCCCGCGCAGCTTCGCGCTCGAGAATCCCGACGCCCGCTCGCCGGCCGCGTTCAGGTGCAGGAACCGCCCCTCCCGGTCGTGCAGGCTCGCGGGAACCGAGAGACGGTCGATGAGTGAGAAGTCGATGTCCGTCACGGCCCGGCCCGGTGGATGAGCGCGTCGAGCGTCTTCGGCCCGAAGACGCCGTCGGCGGTGAGACCCGCCGCATGCTGGAACGCCGCCACCGCGGTCTTCGTCGCCGGGCCGTACTGCCCGTCGACCGTGCCGACCGGATAGCCGAGCGACTTCAGCGCGCGCTGGAGCGCACGCACCTGTGAGCCGGTGTCGCCCGGCTTGAGCGTCGTCCCCGGCAGCGCCGGCACGGACGGAGTCGTCTTCGCCGCCGTCGTCGCCTGCTGCTGGACCGTGCCGGTCGTGGCCGGCGGAGCCGTCGGCGAGCTGCTGCCGCTGAAGACGCCGCCGGCGGCGAGCCCGGCGATGAGAAGGACGAGGAGGGATCCGCCGACGATCGCGATCCGCCGCCACTGCAGCTCGGGACGAGTGCGTCGCGCCGGCTCCGGTTGCACGAGCCAGTCGTCCTCCGCGCTCGGAGGATCGCTCTCGAGTGCGCCTGCCGGCTCGACATCGGAGAACCAGTCGTCGCTCTCGCCTTCGCCGTTCGGCCCCTGGGCGGACATGGCGGACGACACGCTAGCGCTTCAAGCAGGCCGCGAGTGCCCCCGGCGCCACGCCGCGGCAGACACCGCGGCGGACGTAGATCGACGTCTGGTCTCCCTCGAGCCCGAGCGCACGCGCTGGGTCGATGCCGACGAGCGACCGGATGTTGACGTTCTGCGGCTTCAACCCACAGCCGCCGGTCACGCCGACTCCGACCGACACCGCCTGGACGAGGCTGTTGCCACGGACCGGGCGGACCGCGTACGTCCGGCCTCGGTAGGAAAGAGCCGTGGAGCACGTCTTTCCCGATCCCCCCCGGTCCACGACCGGAGCGACGAGCGCGCCCGCGATCAGGAGCGCGGCGAACGCACCCAGGCCGATTCGGAGCCGCCGGTTCACGGCTCCCATCAGAGCAGGCCGAGCGCCAGGAGCAGAGCTCTTACCGTCGTCTCACCTGCCACGGCACACTGTTCTCCAGGACATGCTCGTACTGGTGACAGACGACGACCGGGCCGTCCGCGAGGCGCTCGAACGGGCGCTGCAGCTGGCCGGCTACGAGGTCGAGCTCGCCTCCGACGGTGACGCCGCGCTCGGCGCGATCGAGCGGCGCACACCGGACGCGGTCGTGCTCGACGTGATGATGCCCGGGCTCGACGGCCTCGACGTCACGCGCCGGCTGCGGCGCGAGGGCAACCGCGTGCCGATCCTGCTGCTCACCGCACGCGACGCGGTCGGCGACCGGGTGGAAGGCCTCGACGCCGGCGCCGACGACTATCTGCCGAAACCGTTCGCACTCGAGGAGCTCCTTGCACGCCTGCGCGCACTCCTGCGCCGCGCACTCGACAAAGAGCCCGCGGACGTCCTCCGCTTCGCCGACCTGACGTTCGACCTCGGCTCGATGGACGCGCGGCGCGGTGGCCGGCGATTCGAGCTGACGACGACCGAGGCGCACCTGCTGGAACTGTTCATGCGCAACCCGCGGCAGGTGTTGCCGCGCTCGCTCATCTACGAGCGCGTCTGGGGCTATGACTTCAGCCATTCGTCGAACGCGCTCGACGTGTACGTCGGGTATCTGCGCCGCAAGCTCGAGGCCGAGGGCGAGAGCCGGCTCATCCACACGGTGCGCGGCACCGGCTACGTCCTGCGCGAGCCGTGAGCCTGCGTCTTCGCCTGACGTTCGTTGCGGCGAGCGTCGTCGCCGTCGTCGTTGCCGCGGCCTCGGTGACGACGTACTTCGTCATGCGGCACGAGCTGTACTCCCAGGTCGACAGCACGATCTCCGAGCACGCGGGCAACATCCAGCGGAACCCGGACTTCGCGCTCCACGGCTTCAACGCGTTCGTCGGGGATTACACGACGCTCGTGAACACGAGCGGGCAGGCCGCAGGCCAGCTCCCGGTGGACGCGACCGTGCGGCAAGTCGCGGAAGGCCACCACGACGGCTTCTATCGCGACACGACCGTCGCGGGATACACGATGCGCGAGATCGTCGTGCCGGTGCCCGGATTCGGCGCGGCGGTGGTCGCGCGCGACATCGGCTACCTGCATCACGACCTGTCGCGACTGCGGCTCATCCTCATCCTCGTGTCGCTCGGCGGAGTCCTCCTCGCCGCGTTCGCCGGTGCACTCGTCTCCCGCGCAACCCTCGCCCCTGTGCGGCGGCTGACCGCGGCCGCCGAGCGGATCGCGAAGACCGGCGATCCCAGCGAGCGCGTTCCCGAAGGAGGGCGCGGCGAGCTCTCCCGCCTCGGTACGTCCTTCAACACGATGCTCGCGGCACTCGAGGACGCGATCGAGACGCAGCGCCGCTTCGTCGCCGACGCCTCGCACGAGCTGCGGACGCCGCTGACGAGCATGCAGACGAACATCGAGGTGCTGAAGCAGCAGGAGCGCCTCGACCCAGGCGCGCGCCAGCGGCTGTTCGACGACCTGCAGCGCGAGGCGCACGAGATGCGCGACCTCATCGGCGGCCTGCTCGAGCTCGCGCGCGGCGACGACCCGCGCCTCGTGAAGACGACGTTCCGCTTCGACGATCTCGTCGAACGCGTGGTCGACCGCGCGCGCAGCCGCTTCCCCGACCTCGTGTTCGACACGCAGCTCGAGGAGACGACGCTGACCGGCTCGAGCGAGCGCCTCGAACGCGCGGTCTGGAACCTGCTCGAGAACGCCGGCAAGTGGAGCACGCCGGGATCGAGCGTCGAGGTGACGCTCACCGACGGCGAGCTGCGCGTCCGCGACCACGGCCCCGGCATCGCGGAGGAAGACCGAGAGCACGTGTTCGACCGCTTCTACCGCTCGGCCGCGGCGCGTTCACTCCCCGGCTCGGGCCTCGGCCTCGCGATCGTCCGTGAGGTGGCGGAGGCGCACGGCGGCACCGTCGTCGCCGAGGATGCGCCCGGCGGCGGCGCGATTCTCACGCTGCGCTTGAACAACTCTTAGCCGGTGCTCATATCGAGGTGGTGAGATGGTCTCACCCTCCTCAACCGGTTCCTCCGTGTCCGGCGCCTCCTCACTCCTTCCCCTGCTCGAGGAGGCGCCGGGCGCAGCCGGTCAGGGCTGCACCAGAGCTCAAAGACGCGCGGGCTCGGTCTCCGGGAAGAAGCCGCGCTCCCACCCGTCCGACTCGAGCGGCGCCTCGACCGGCGGGTCGACGACGAACGGCTGCCGCGCCTGGGCGAACCCGAACGAGCGGGGCACGTAGGCGCTCCGCGACGCGAGCCATTCGGCGAGGACGACGCACGCGAGCGCAGTGCCCATCAGCGCGACCGTCAAGGCAGGCCGGAAGTGGCCCGCGCCTGCGAGGACCGCGACGGCGACGAGGATCGCCGACTCGGCAGCGACGCGCGCGATCGTCCCGATCGGGGCGAGCGTGCGCTTGGCCGGGATCTCCGCGCGGAGCGCATCGACGTCGCGGCGCAGCTCGCCGACCGCGTCGAGGACGCGCATCGTCGTTTCGAGCTGCATCGCCGCCCTGGCGTTCTCCGAGGCCGGCCACTCATTCATCTCCCGGAATATGCGCAGCGCGGCGGCTCGGAAAACCTGTGAGTTACGCGCGGCGGAGAAGCGTGAGCGAGCGGTCCTGGACGACGAGCTCGGCGCGGGCGCCGACGAAGTCCGCCGGGGCACCCTCCCCCGTCGCGAGGACGAGCTCCCAGCGGGCGCCGAAGCGCCGGGTCGGAAGGGTGAACGTCACCGGCTCGAAGTCGGCATTGATGAGCAGCAGGAACGAGTCGTCGACGATCTCCTCGCCGCGCTCCGTGCGGGATGGGATCTCGTCGCCGTTCAGAAACACGCCGAGCGTGCGGCCCGGCTCCTGCTGCCAGTCGCGCATCGTCATGCGCCTGCCGTCCGGACGGAACCACCAGACGTCCGGGAGGCCCGAGCCGCGGGTCTCCGTTCCGGAGAGGAACGTCTCGCGGCGAAAGACCGGGTGCTCGCGGCGGAAACGGATGAGGTCGCGCACGAACTCGATCAGCCCCGGGTCCGCCGTGCTCCAGTCGAACCACGAGATCTCGTTGTCCTGGCACCACGCGTTGTTGTTCCCGTGCTGCGTCCGGGCGATCTCGTCGCCGCCGAGCAGCATCGGCACACCCTGCGAGAGCAGCAGCGTCGCGAGGAAGTTGCGCTGCTGGCGCGCCCGCACGGCGTTGATGCCGGGATCGTCCGTTTCGCCCTCGACGCCGTGATTCCACGACCGGTTGTCGTCGGTTCCGTCCTTGTTCCCTTCCTGATTCGCCTCGTTGTGCTTCTCGTTGTACGAGACGAGGTCCCGCAGAGTGAACCCGTCGTGCGCGGTGACGAAGTTGATCGACGCGAACGGATCGCGGCCGTCCGCCTGGTAGAGGTCGCTCGAGCCGGTGAAGCGCGACGCGAACGCGCCGAGGTTGCCGCTGCCGCGCCAGAAGTCGCGCATCGTGTCGCGATACGGCCCGTTCCACTCCGCCCACAGGACCGGGAAGTTGCCGACCTGGTAGCCGCCCGGGCCGACGTCCCACGGCTCGGCGATGAGCTTCACCTGGGAGATCACCGGGTCCTGGTGGATCGTGTCGAAGAACGTCGACAGCCGGTCGACCTCGTAGAACTCGCGCGCGAGAGCGGACGCGAGGTCGAACCGGAACCCGTCGACGTGGCACTCGATGACGAAGTAGCGGAGCGAGTCCATGATCAGCCGCAGCACCGACGGGTGCGCCGGGTTGAGCGAGTTCCCGGTGCCGGTGAAGTCTTGGTAGAAGCGCGGCTCGTCCGGCATCAACCGGTAGTACGCCTCGTTGTCGACGCCCTTGAACGCGAGCATCGGGCCGAGATGGTTGCCCTCCGCAGTGTGGTTGTAGACGACGTCGAGGATCACCTCGATGCCGGCGCGGTGCAACGCCTTCACCATGCCCTTGAACTCGCGCACCTGCTCGCCGCGCGTTCCCGTCGCCGCATACAACGCGTGCGGCGCGAGATAGCCGATGGACGAGTACCCCCAGTAGTTCGTCAGTCCCTTGTCGTGCAGGAACTGCTCGTCCGCAATGTGGTGGATCGGCAGCAGCTCGACGGCGGTGACACCGAGGTCGCGGAAGTACGCAATCGCGCCCTCCGATGCGAGGCCCGCATACGTCCCGCGCAGGTCCTCCCGCACGTGTGGATGGAGCTTCGTGAAGCCCTTCGTGTGCACCTCGTAGATGACGGTGTCGTGCCACGGTGTCGCCGGCGGCGCGTCGTCCTCCCAGTAGAACGACGTGTCGACGACCACGCCCTTCGGGATCGCCTCGGCGTCGTCCTCGTCGTCGAGGTCGAGGTCCGCGTCGGGATCCGGATGCGGAACGTACGGCAGGACGTTCGCGCGCTCCCAGCGGACGGGCCCCTCGATCGCCTTGGCGTAGGGATCGATCAACAGCTTGAACGGGTTGAAGCGGCGGCCGCGGCGCGGGTCATACGCGCCGTGCACGCGGTATCCATACAGCTGGCCGGGCCCGACGCCGCGCACGTAGCAATGCCAGTTGAACGCAGTGCGCTCGGCGACGGGAATGCGCGTCTCGTGGCCGGATGCGTCGAAGAGGCACAGCTCGACGCTCTCGGCGTTCTCGGAAAAGAGCGAGAAGTTCGTTCCCTGGCCGTCCCACGTCGCCCCGAGCGGGAAGGGCGTGCCCGGCCAGACGTCCACTATCTCCCGACCGCGTAGCCCTGCATGCCGCGCGGGTTCGCTCCGGCGCGCAGCTCGCCGTCGCGCGTGCGACCGACGATGCTGACGCGGCCGAGCGACCACGGGTCCGATTCCTCGACGTCGTGCCCGCGCGCGCGCAGGCCGTCGAGCGTGTCCGAGCCGGCGCGCGACTCGACCGCGACGTGCCTCGGCCGCGTCTCGCGCGGATAGAACGAGCTCGGGAACGCCTCCGTGTGGTGGTTGGGCGCGTCGATCGCGGCCTGGAGGTCCATTCCGAAGTGCACGTGCGCGAGAAAGGAATGGAGCGTCCACTGGTCCTGCTGGTCGCCGCCGGGCGTGCCGAGCGCGAGCACCGGTTCGCCGTCGCGCGTCACGAGCGTCGGCGAGAGCGTCGTGCGCGGGCGCTTGCCCGGCTCGAGCGAGTTCGGCAGTCCCTCCTCGAGCCAGAACATCTGCGCGCG
>DASXLN010000003.1:0-6854 GCA_036496165.1 Gaiellaceae bacterium
TTAGGGCGTCGTCCAGATGTCGAGCACGCCGGACATGGCGTGGTCGTTCGCGTTCCCTTCCGGGAGCGCGACGTGGCCGTCGACGACGATCGGGCTGTTCCAGTGGCCGCCACCGCACGGCAGCGTCGCGACGAGCGCGCCCGTGCCGGCGCGGTAGACGTTCAGGCCGCCGCCCGGGTTGTAGACCCACAAAAGACCGCCCGCGACGACGGGACTCGTGCCGCCCGTCCCGTGCTGCCACACCTGCCGCAAATGACCCGCGCTGTAGCGCCACGCGGCGGTGCCGCCGTTGTCGGCGGCGAAGACCCACGTGCCGGACCCGGTGCGCCATACCGCCGGCGCGGTGAAGAGGTCGGTGCCCGACGGGGTCGACACCGTCTGCAGCTCGCCGCCCTTGTGCGGCGAGGTGCCGCGCATGCGCGCGACCGACAGCACGCGGATCTTCCCATCCTTGCCGCCCTGCGCGAGGTGGCCGGAATCGAGGACAACCGGCGAGGTCGAGCCGAGGTCGGCATCGGATGCATTCAGCTCGTCGGTGTTCGACGGCGTGTAGTTGCCGATCAGGTGCGACGCGTCCGGTGAGAGGCGGAGCGTCGCGTCGCCCCAGTTCGTCGTCCCGTTCCACGGCGCGTTCCCGGTCGCGACGAGCAGGTCGCCCGTCGACGGGTCGACGACGGCGCCACTTCGTCCCCAGATGGCGGAGTCGCTCGCGTCGCACGTGCTCGGGACGATCAGCCCGGCGCGATTCGAGCACAGAGAGTTCCCCACGTGCCGGAGACGGCCGTTACGGGAGTCGATGACCGCGACGTGGCCCTGGTACGGCGGCGCGTCGCCGATGTACCCGCCCGTCGTGGCGATCACGTGCCCGTTGGCGAAGTTGAGCGCGGATGCGATCTTCTCGCGCGACGCCAGCCGCGTGATCGAGACGCTCCAGGCCGCGTGGCCGTTCGCCGTGGAGAGCTTGTAGATGCGTCCGCCCGGCGAGGCCGCGTAGAGGTACGACCCGCCCGGGTCGAGGACCGGCGTCGCGGTCGTGATCTGCGCGGACCCCGCCCACGACGAGTAGCCGGGCGGCGTGAAGCGCCACTTGACCGCGCCCGTCGATGCGTCGATCGCCTCGGTCTTCCCATACGTCGTCGTGACGAAGAAGACGCCGTTCAGGTAGATCGCGGACGAGTCGACGGTGCCGTCGAGCGTCACCTTGCGGAGCGTCAGCGATTTCACGTTCGCGGCCGTGATCCCGGTCGCATATGGATACGCGCCCGTCCGCGATGCGGTCCAGTCGAACGTCGGCCACGTGTTGCTTGTCGTCGTCCGAGCGGTCCCCCCGATCAGGAGCGATGCACCAGCTGCTAACGCCGCAAGAGCACGCGTCGGAGCTCGTCCTCCTTGCCCGGTTCGAGAATGGCGAGCACCTGGTCGCCCGCTTCCAGCTGCGTCGCGCCGACGGCGATCTCCGCGCGCCCCGAGCGCATGACCGAGATGAGGCGCGCACCGGCGGGCAGCTCGAGCGCCTCGACGCGCTTGCCGGCGGACGGCGAGTCGCGGTCGATCAGCACCTCGACGATCTCGAGGTTCTCCTTCCGGAGCTCGAGCAGGTGGATGAGGTCGTGCTCGGGCACCTCGTGCTCGACGAGGGCCATGATGCTCGACGTCGCGCACACGGTCGGCGAGATGCCGAGAAGGTCGAAGTGCGCCTGGTTCCTCGGATCGTTCACACGAGCAATGACCTGCTCGACGCCGTACTTCTCACGCGCGAGCTGCGAGATGACGAGGTTGTCCTCGTCGTCGCCGGTGAGCGCGAGCACGATGTCGGGCGGCCGCGCGATGCCGGCGCGCTCGAGTGTGTGCAGCTCGGTGGCGTCGCCGCGCTGGACCTGGTGCTCGAACTCGTCCTCCAGGCGCTCGAAGCGGTCGCGCTCCTGCTCGATGAGCGTCACCTCGTGACCGAGGCGGATGAGCGAGCGGGCGACGTTTGCGCCGACTTTGCCGCCGCCGGCGACGATGGCGTACATCAGCCTGCGACCTTGGCCGGTGGCGCGATGCCGCAGCTCCGGACGGCGTCCATGAGCGTGTCGATCGCCGTCTTCGTCGGGCACACCGTGCGCAGGCCGCGCGACGTGTAGAAGTCGGCGCGGGCCGGGTCGAGCACGCGCGCGACGACGCAGCCGATGTCGAAGCGCTTCTGCGCGACCTGGGCGATGACGATATTCGTGTTGTCGCCGTCGGTGGCGGCGACGACGGCGTCCGCCTCCTCGATCCCCGCCTCGCGCAGGAGATCGACGTCCATGCCGTGCCCGACGATGAAGGCGCCGGGCCAGTGCTCGCCAAGGCGCGCGAGCGCGTCCTCGTTCTCGTCGACGACGGTCACGTCCCAGCCCTCGCGTTGGAGCTGGAGGGCGATGGACGAGCCGACGCGGCCGCAGCCGATGATCAGTGCGTTCATCCGGGTCAGAGCGTAGCGCCGGAAGGCTCTTCGAGCGATCCCTGCGGGAACGCGACGATCAGCACCTCCGCCGGCGATTTGCGCAGGACGTAGTCGACCGTCGGCGAGAAGAAGCGCGACTGCCGCCGCCAGCGAGGCGACGACCCGAGGACGATGAGATCCACCCCGTCCTCCTGCGCCGCCTCGACGATCGCCTCGCCGATCGAACGGGCGCGGACGGTCTTGCCGACGACGGGCACGCCGTGGTCGGCGCCAAGCGCCGCAGCCTCCGCGAGCGACGCCGCGGCCCGCTCCTCCGCGTCGAACATCGGGGAGTCGAGCGGCTCGTCGAGCGGCACCCGGATGACATAGAGCGCTTCCACCGCGGCGCCCCGCTCCTGCGCGAGCTTGACTGCGGTCGCGACCATCTCCTCGCCGATCTCGCCGAGCTTCATCGGCACGAGGATCTTCGAGAACTCGGCCGCCTGCGGGACGACTTGCTCGTCGCTCGCGAGCACGTGCTCGAGCAGCCCGGCGCCGCTCGACCGGCGAACGAGGAAGTAGACGACGACGCCTCCGAGGAGCCACGCAGAGCCGCCGTAGCGCGCGCCGATGTGCGTCACCATCGCGGCGACGAACACGGCGGTGGTCGCGAGCGCTCCGATCACCGACGGGATCGGCACGACCGCGCCGCCGATGCGAACACCGAGCGGGACGCGGAACGGCCGCCGAAGGTCGGGCTTCGTCATCCGGAGCCGGATGACCGCCAGCTGCGCCGCGGTGAACGCGAGCAGGACACCGAAGCTGAAGACGCTCGCGAGGAACGTCACCTCGTGCTTGAGGAACGACGCCCCGATGAGGATCCCCATCGAGATCCCAGTGGCGGCGACGACCGACGCGGGCGCGACGAGCGACCGCCGGTTCAGCCGGCCGAACGTGCGAGGAAGCTGCTCGTGCTCGCCGAGCGAGTACGCGAGCCGGCCGAAGCCGGAGACCGACGTCGTCGCCGCCGCAAGGAGGACGAGCGCGCCGGTGAGGCCGACGTAGACGCGGATCATCGTCCCGAACCAATGCGCGACGTGAAGCTGGAGCGCAGAGACGACACCCATGAGCGGCGAACGCAGCCACGTCGTGCCGAGCTCGGTCGTCCCGTTCGTCGCCGGGAACGCCGAGAGCGCGACGAGCGCGATGAGGACGTAGAGCACGACGACGACGCCGATGGCGGCGAAGAGGCTCCGCGGCAGGTCACGGCCGGGCCGCCGCGCCTCCTCTGCGTAGTTCGCGACCGTCTCGAGCCCGGTGTACGCGAGCATCGCGAGCGGCAGTGCGAATGCGAGCTGGTGCCACGTCGGCGACGTGCCGAGCGACGTCCCCCGCGTGAGCGCGCTGCCGGAGAAGAGGATCGCGAACCCGAGGATGACGAGGAGGATCTGCGTGACGAGGTCGAGCAGCGCCACGACGATCCCGAAGGTGTAGAGCTTCGTCCGGCGCAGGAGCCGCGACAGCGGGATGAACCCGATGAGGACACAGCCGGTGATGATGTCGCCGGGGTGCCGTGCGATCGCGTGGATGCCGAGCGCGATGCCGAGGTAGTGGCCGAAGAAGAGCGCCGACAGCGCGATGACGATGAGGTAGTCGAGGAAGAGCACCCAGCCGGTGAGGAAGCCGGCGAAGTCGTTGAAGGCGACACGCACGAACGTCGCGGCGCCCCCCGTCTCACGGATCGCCGCGGTGCCCTCCGCGTACGAGAGCGCGACGACGATGAAGAGCAGCCCGACGATGCCGAGCACGACCGGGGTGAGGCCGAGCGCGTGCAGCGCGATGATCCCGAGGGCGAAGTAGATCGACGAGGCGATCTCGCCGTAGGCCACGGATGCGAGAGCAGGCGCGTCGAGCGCCCGTTGCAGCCGGGGAAGCTTGCGGGCCATGCCCGCCGGAGCCTAGCGCCGGAAGACGAGGTAGATGCGGCCGACGCCGACCGCGACGAAGAGGAGCCCGATCAGGACGCCGACGAACGTTCCCGTCCGGACGGCGATCGCGATCCCGAGCGCGACGGCGACGACCCCGAAGACGAGGATGCCGCGGCGGTAGACGCCCATCATGCGGCCGCCCTCCCGGTCGCGACCATCACGCGGCAGGGGGCGTGCTTCAGGACGAAGTCGACGGTGTCGCCGAAGATCCGCTTCCGGCCGGCGGCGAGGCGGACGCGGCGGGGGCCGCCCATGACGATGATCTCGGCGTTGCGGCGCGCGGCCTCGTCGACGATCGCGCGGCCGGAGTTCCGTGCGCGCACGAGGCGGGGGATGACGCGCACGCCGTAGGAGTCGCCGATCGCCCGCGCCTCGTCCAGCTGACGATTCGCCTCCGCAACCTCTTCGGGCATGTCGGTGTCGAGCGGGAGCTCGAGCGGGACCTCGACGACGGCCAGCGCGACGATCGTCGCGCGGCGCTCGGTGGCGAGGCGGCACGCAAGGTCCATCGCCTCGTCCGACGCGTAGCCGGGCGCGATCGGGACGATGATCGTGCGGTACTCGAGCGCAATCGCCGGACCGATGACGACGGGCGCCCGAACGGTCTCGGTCAGCGAGATCCCGAGCTGCCGGCGGTAGACGACGTAGATCGCGAAGCCGACGACCAGCCAGGCGATTCCCGCGTAGCGCGTGCTCGGGTACTGAATGACGACGTCGAGCCACGAAAGCAGCGTCCCGACCCCGCCGATGATCGCGAAGAGCGGCCAGTCGACGCCGCGCCAACGGAAGTTCGGCCGCGCGCGGTACGCGAGCTCCTCGTCCGGCCGTTTGCGCCGGAGCTGAATGACCGCCGCATGCGCGACGGTGAACGACAGCATCGCGCCGAACGAGTACATCGTGCTGAGGAAGTTCGTCTTCCCCGGCAGCAGCACGACAATTGAGACAAAGCCTGCGAACACGAGCAGCGACAGCCACGGCGTCTTGAACTTCGGGTGCAGGCGCCGGAAGAGAGCGGGCAGCTGCCGGTAGCCCGCCATCGCATACGTGATGCGCGAGGCCCCGATCACGCCGGCGTTCGTCGCGATGAAGAGGATGGTCGCGGCCAGGAGCCCGACGTAGATCTTCAGGACGGAGAGGAACGTGCCGTTGATGCCGAGGTGCTCGACGAGGCCGAGCACGGGGTCGTTCGCGAAGCCGCCCTTCTCCGGCCCGAGGCCGAGGACCGTCTGGTAGTGGCCGTTGACGAGGTGCACGGGCATTGCCGAGAGCGCGATCAGCGGCAGCGTGAAGTAGATCGCGAAGACGGCGACGGCGACCATCGTGATCGACCGCGGAATGCTGCGCACGGGGTCGCGCGCCTCCTCGGACAGGTTCGAGACCGTCTCGATGCCGGTGTAGGCGATCATCCCGACCGGGATCGCGAGCAGGAAGTTCGCCCAGGTCGGCGCGACGCCGAGGTGGACGTTCGAGACGAGCTTGTGCGGACTGAGGACGAGGATGAAACCGAGCAGGACGAGCAGGAGCTGCGTCGCGAAGTCGACGGCCGCAAGGGCGACGTTGATCTTCGCCGACTCCTGGATGCCGACGATGTTGAGCGCGACGAGCAGGGCGATGACGATCGCGCCGACGATGATGTCCCACGGGTTCTGCCGCAGCGGCGACCAGAAGATCGAGAGGTAGTGCGGCACGAAGAACGCCGAGATGGCGATCGTGATGACGTAATTGAGCATCTGCGCCCATGCGGCACCGAACGACGCGAGCTCGTTGAAGGCGTGCCGGGCGAAGCTCGAGGAGCCGCCCGCCTCCGGGTAGCGCACCGTTCCCTCGGCGTAGGTCGCCGCCGTCGCCGCGAAGAAGATGCCGGCGATGACGAAGACGAGCGGCGTCAGCCCGAGGGCGAAGAACGCGGTGACGCCGAGGGCGTAGTAGATCGACGACCCGACGTTGCCGTACGCAGTGGCGAAGAGGGCGTTCGCGCCGAGGACGCGCTCGAGGTCTTGCTGCTGACGGCGCCGCCTGGCCACGGGCTGACTGTAATCCGTCTCCCGGCGAAGGGGCCGGTTGCGATCATCACGCGACAGGGCGCGTCGCGGAGGATCGAGAGCACGTCGAGCGGGAACGCCCGGCGGAAGCCGAGCCGCGACTCGACCGGAGCGCCGACGACGATGAGCTCGGCTCGATGGTCGATGGCGACCTCCGCGAGCTCCCGTCCCAGGGCGCGCTCCCGGGTGCGGACGATCTGCCGGTGCGCGCTGACGCCGTAGGACTTCGCGATCACGGCCGCGTGCGCGAGCGCCGCGCGCAGATCGTCCGTCTCGCGGACGAAGTGCGCGTCGAGGGGCAGCTCCTGCGGGACGACGAGCGGCGCGACGAGCACGACCCGCGCGCCTCGGTCGGCGGCCAGCCGGCAGGCGAGGTCGAGCGCGTGCTCGGTCTCGCGCCGTCCGAGGAGCGGCACG
>DASXLN010000004.1:0-3215 GCA_036496165.1 Gaiellaceae bacterium
GACGAGCTTCGTCGCGTCCTGCGGCAGCGGAACCTCGAGCGCGTCGCCGAAGGTGACGTCGACGTTCACGGGGAGATCGCCGAGCGCGGGCGCGAGCTCCCGGTCGATCTCGACCGCGTGCACGCGAGCGACGCGCGACGCGAGATACCGCGTCAGCACGCCCTGCCCCGGCCCGATCTCGAGGACGACGTCCTCAGGGTCGAGATCGGCGAGCCGGCCGATGACGCCGAGGATGTTCTCGTCGGAGAGGAAGTGCTGCCCGTACTCCTTCTTCACAGGCCGAAGCATGCGGTGGCGTTGCGGTCGATCTGCGCCGCGAGCTCGCTTGCGTCCTCGCCGCGCGCCTGCGCGAGCACGTCGACGGTGTGCACGACGTACGCAGGCTCGTTCGGGCGGCCGCGGACCGGCTGCGGCGCGAGGTACGGGCAGTCGGTCTCGGCGAGGATGCGCTCGGCCGGAACCTGCGTCGCGGCGACGCGCAGCTCGGGCGCGTTCTTGTACGTGACGTTGCCGGCGAACGAGACGTACCAGCCGCGCTCGAGCGCCGCCGGAAGCAGGTGCGGCGACGAGAAGCAGTGGAGGACGACGGTGCCGTCGAAGCCCGCGAGCGCCGTGAGCGTGTCCTCGTCGGCGGCGCGCGTGTGGATGACGACGGGTTTCCCCAGCTCGGTGGCGAGACCGAGCTGGGCTTCAAACATACGCCACTGGTCGTCCCGCGGCGCGTAGTCGCGGAACCAGTCGAGGCCGGTCTCGCCGACGGCGACGACCTTCGGATGCTCGTGCAGGCGCCGAATCTCGTCGAGGTCGCCCGTCGCCGATTCGTGCGGATGGATGCCGACGATCGCGTGCACCGCGTCGAAGCGCTCGGCGAGCTCGACGGCCGCCGCCCCGCCGACGGTGAGGACCCGCGTCACCCCCGCCTCGCGGGCGCGGGCGAGAACCTCGTTCTGGTCGTCCTCGAGCGCGTCGAGGTGCGCGTGCGTGTCGATCACTGCGAATCGATGCCGAGGCGCGCGAGCTCTTCGGCCGCCGTCTCGGGCGGGAGCTTGCGGAAGAGCGGCACCGGCTCTCTCAGCGCGCGTCCCGGCTCGAGCTCGCTCGGCTTCCACTCCCCCACCCAGCTCACGTAGTCGCCGGTGAGGACGTTGTGGTCGCCGAGGTCGCGGATCTCGAGCGGCCCGGCGAGATAGCCGTCGTAGCCGAGCAGCTCGTGCACGACCTGCGACGTGAAGGGCAGGAACGGCGCGAACAGGATCTTGAGCGAGTCGACGGCCCGCAGCGCGACATACAGGACGGTCGCCGCGCGCTCGCGGTCGGTCTTCACGAGCGCCCACGGCGCCTGCTCGGCGAGGTACTGGTTCGCGAGCGAGCTGAGGCGCATCGCCTCGCCGATCGCAGCCTTGAAGCGCACCTGCTCGACGAGCAGGCCGATCTCGTCGAAGCCGCGGGCGATCGCGTCGAGCAGCTCCTGGTCGGTGCCGGCAAGCTCGCCCGGCCCCGGCACGGCGCCGAAGTTGCGGTGCGCGTTCACGAGCGTGCGGTTGACGAGGTTGCCCCAGTTCGCGAGCAGCTCGTCGTTGTTGCGGCGCACGAACTCCTCCCATGTGAAGTCGGAGTCCTGCGTCTCCGGCCCGGCCGCTGTCAGGTAGTAGCGCAGCGGGTCCGGGTCGTAGCGCGAGAGGAAGTCGTGCACCCAGATGGCGATGTTGCGGCTCGTCGACGCCTTCCGTCCCTCCATCGTCAGGAACTCGCTCGACACGACGTTGTAGGGGAGCTGCAGGTCGTCGCCGTAGCCCATCAACATCGACGGCCAGATGACGGCGTGGAAGACGATGTTGTCCTTCCCCATGAAGTAGAAGTGCCGCGCGTCGGCGTTCTGCCACCACTCCCGCCACGCCTCCGGCGTCCCGCGGTTGTGCGCCCACTCGATGCTCGCGGACAGGTAGCCGATGACTGCGTCGAACCAGACGTAGATGCGCTTCGTGTCCTCCGGGTAGCCGGGCACGGGCACGGGAACGCCCCAGTCGATGTCGCGCGTCATCGCGCGCGGCTTCAGGTCGCGGACGAGACCGAGCGCGAAGTTCCGCACGTTTGGGCGCCAATGCGTCTGGGCCTGGAGCCACTCGTCCAGCTGCGTCGCGAACGCGGGCAGGTCGAGGAACAGATGCGTCGTCTCGCGGAACTCCGGCGTCGAGCCGTCGATGATCGAGCGCGGCTCGACGAGGTCGACCGGATCGAGCTGGTTGCCGCAGTTGTCGCACTGGTCCCCGCGCGCGTGCGGGTACTCGCAGATCGGGCACGTGCCCTCGATGTAGCGGTCGGGCAGCGTGCGCCCCGTCGCGGGGGAGAACGCCCCGAGCGTCGTGCGCTCGATGAGGTAGCCCTTGTCGTAGAGCGTTCGGAACACGTCCTGCGTGACGGCGTAGTGGTTCGGCGTCGTCGTCCGCGTGAACGTGTCGAACGTGAACCCGAGCCGCACGTAGTCGTCGAGGATGAGCGCGTTGTTCCGGTCGGCCAGCTCACGAGGCGACACGCCTTCCCGGTCGGCCGACACCATCACCGGCGTCCCGTGCTCGTCCGTCCCGCTCACCATCAGGACGTCGTTGCCCCTGAGCCGGTGGTAGCGCGCGAAGATGTCGGACGGCACGCCGGGGCCGGCGACATGGCCCAGGTGCCGCGGCCCGCTCGCGTACGGCCACGCGACGGCGACGAGGATCTTCTGCGACTGCGACAGCGTGCGCTCCTTCGGTCTTCGAGGAGCTAGGGATCATACGAACGCCCTTCACGACGGCCGCACACGCAAGCGCGAACACGAGCGCGAGCGGCCACCACGGCGTGTGGTGCGAACGGCTTCCGGCGCGCGCGAAGCGATCCGGGAGCTCGACGCGGCGGCGCGGCGGCGCTGCGGCGACCAGGGCGGGCGGACGCCGCCCGTGCGTCGTGCGCGCAGCGTGGCGCGTCGCCGTCGGGCGCGGCCGCGGAGGAACGACCGGGACTGCCGGGCCGTGGCGGCGGACGCGCGGCGCCGGCGCGCCGCGAGCCGGGAGCGCAGGCGCGACAGCCGCAAGGATCGTCGCCGCCGGCCGCGCGCGGACGGCGAACGCGTCGTCGATCGCCGCGAGGTCGGGAAGCGGCGCGGGCGCAGCGCTCTCGACGGGCTCGGAGACGGCGGCCGCCGCGTCGGGCTCCGCCGCGGGCTCGTCGGCCGGCGCCGT
>DASXLN010000005.1:0-4219 GCA_036496165.1 Gaiellaceae bacterium
CACGTCTTCGTCGGGCTGACGATCTTGCTGTTCATGACCATACGTGCGTTCCGCGGGCATTTCTCGCCCGAAGACCACCGCGGCGTCGAGCTGGCCGGTATCTACTGGCACTTCGTCGACGTTATGTGGATCGTGGTCTACGTGACCGTCTACATCCTCTAGTGACCGCCATGCGGAATCCGCTGCGTAGCGAGGCGGAGGCGTTCCGGTTTCTCATCGCCGTGATCATCGGCGCGCTCGTGATCGTCGGCGCCGCGTATCTGAACACGTGGCTCGGCGTCGCCGCCGCGGTCGTCGCGGTCGCCGGAATCATCTGGTGGCTGATGCAGGAGCCGATCCCGGGAGCCGCCGACAGGGCGCCGAAGCTCGCCTCCACGACGCCTCGGGGCACGCACCGCGTTCTCGTCGTCGCGCTTCCCGGCACGACTTCCGTTCGCGCACCGGAGCACGCGACCGACATCGTCGTCGTCGTCCCGGCGCTCGCGTCGACCGTCGAAGCGCTGACGGGCGCGGTGGACGACCGTCGCGCCGCCGCCGAGGAGACGGCCGGCCGACTCGCCGCACTGCTTCCGAACGCCCGCGGCGAGGTCGGAGCCGACGATCCGGGGCTCGCCGTCGAAGACGCCCTACGGGCCTTCGGGGCCGACGAGATCGTCGTCGCGGGCGATGACGCCCTCGTGACGGCCGTCCGGTCGCGCGTGACAGTTCCGGTCAGCCGAGCCTGAGCCGGTAGCGCACCTCTGCTCGGCCGGAGCCTAGTGGCCGGCGGAAGACGAGACGAACTTCGCGACGGCCGCGATCTGGGCGGGCGTCAGCTTCCCCTGGAACGCAGGCATGACGCCGCCGCCGACCATGACCTGGTGCTGGACGATCGCGTCGCTCGGCTTCAGCTGGTCGAGGTTCGGGCCGATCGTGCCGTGCGTCGCGGCCGCCGCGAGCGTGTGGCAGCTCGCACACTCCGCCTGGAAGATCGTCTTGCCGTCGTTCCCGAGTTGCGACGGCGGCTTCGCAGAGCTGCCGGGCTGCCCTGCGACGGCGGCGACGTATGCCGCGACGTCGACCGCGTCCTGGCCCTTGACGAGGTTCTTCGGCATCGGCGGGTTCGCCTCGCGGATCTGGTCGAGCACGACGTTTTCGATCGTGCTCTGCTTGAACCCCTGCTGGCGCGATCCCGCGAAGGCGTAGTCGAGGTTCGGTCCCGTCGTCCCCACGGAGCCCGCCGCGGCGAGCACGTGGCAGCCGGCGCAGCCGGCGGAGGTGAAGAGCTTCTGCCCGTTCGCCTGGTCGCCCTTGGTGGACGCCTTGCCGCCGGTGCCACAGCCGGCGAGGAGAAGCAGAAGCGCGAGGAGCGGGACGGCGCGGCGCACTAGGCCGGGGGCGCGCTTCCCGTCGTGCCGACGTTCGAGACGGCCTCGTCCCGCGTCGGGTAGATGGTGAACACCCGGTCGAGGCCGGTGATCTCGAAGATCTTCGTGATATTCCGGTCGCTGCAGACGAGCGAGAGCTGGCCGTCGCTCGACCGCAGCCGCTTGACGCCGCCGACGAGCACGCCGAGCGTCGTCGAGTCGATGAAGGTCGTGTCGGTGAAGTCGACGACGACTTCCTTACCGCCCTGCCCGATCACCTCGAGCAGCTGCTGCTTGAACTCCGGCGCCGTGTAGAGATCGACCTCGCCCGCCAGCGAGATCACGTATGCGTCACCGCTCAGCTGCTCCGTCTTGATGTCGAAGTTCATACGTCCCCCCGCTCGGTTTCGCGGGGAGTCTAACCAGACGGCTTGGGCGAGAGCGCCTTGATCAGCGGCCGGATCTGACTTGCGACGCTCGACGACGGATCGAGCTTGAGGTAATGCTTGTAGCCGGCGAGTGCGGTCTTGGTGTCGCCGGCCGTCTGCGCGGTCTGGCCGAGCTGAAGCCACGAGCTCGCGTTGTTCGGCTGGAGGTTCGCCGCCTTCTGGTACGAGGCGACCGCGCCTGTGTACCCGAGCTGTACGCGCGACGAGAGATCCTGCACGGTGGCGTCAGCCTGAGACGCGGCCGCCTGCTCGAGCGGGTTCGTGCCGATTCCCTGTCCGAGCGTGCCCGTCGGCAGGAACGCCTGGCTCGGCGCGGCGAGCTGCCGCGCCGCGTTCGCGTTCTGGTACGCGGTGAGATAGGTCTGCGCCAGCGCGAACTGAAGGCCGCCGAGCTCGCTCCACGCGCCCGCGTCCTTCGGCTTCTGGGTCGTGTATTGCTGGAGTGCCGAGATCGCGTTCACGTTGTCGCTCTTCGCCTCGTACGCGGTCGCGAGGTCGCGGTAGCCCTTGGCGGCGTTCGGATGATCCTTGATCTCCTTTTCGGCCTTCGAGACGGAGCTGCCGCTGCTCGAGAAGAAGTTGAGGCCGGAGAAGAGCTGGTCGAGCCCGCCGTTCGTGCCCGAGCCGACGCCGAGAAACGCGAACGTGACCGCGAACAGTACGGCCAGGAGGACGTAGGCGAACTTCGCCTTGCGCCGGAGGCGCATGAAGAAGAGCTGCTGGTTCGGATTGCCGCCGGCGGCATGCTTGCGACGGCCGGTGCGCCGGGCGCCGGTCTTCGCAGGCGCAGCCGCCTTCTTCAGCGCCTGCTGTTTCGCCTTGACTGCCGCGCGGGCCATCGGGCGATCAGAGTAGCGTCTCGGCGGGCTTCGCCACCCGGCGCTCGAGGAGGACCGACAGCCAGATCGAGCCCTCGAAGAGCAGCATCAGCGGGATCATCTCCATCGTCGTCGTGACCGGGTCGACGCCCGGGAGCGCCACCGCGATCGCCGCCATCGTCACGTAGCCGATCCGGCGGTTCCGGCGGAGCTTTGCGGACGACAGGATCCCGACCCGCACAAGCCCGAGAATGACGATGGGCACCTCGAAGACGATCGTGACCGCGAAGAGCACGACCGCCGCGAACGAGAGGTAGTCCTTGGCCCTGATCTGGATGTAGTAGAGGTTCGAGTCGTAGTTCGTGAGGAAGTGGACCGCCGCGGGCAGCGCGACGAAGTAGCCGAAGGCGAGGCCTCCGGCTGCGAGGACCGCAGCGAAGGCGGTCAGGCCGACGACGACGCGCTGGGTCTGCTGATCGAAGGCGGGTGCGAAGAACGACCACACCTGGTAGAGCACGACGGGGAGTGCGAGCAGGAAGCCGGCGTAGAGGCTGATCCACATCGACGTGAGGAACGGCTCGGCCGGGCTCAGCGTCGTCAGCTTCCGATGATCCGGCGGAAGCGCGTCCTCGAGCCACCGCACGAGATCGGCGTGGAACGCGTAGGCGACGATGAAGCCGAGCGTGATCCCGATCAGGCAGACGACGATGCGGGCACGCAGCTCGCCGAGGTGCTCGATGAGCGTCGCCTCTTCGCCGTGCGAGAGGCGGCGGGGCAGCCGCTTCATTGGTGGCTAGACGGTGTCGTGCTCGCGAGGAGCGGAAGCCGCAGCCATCGTCTCCGGCGGCGTCGGCGCCGGCAGCTCAGGCTTGTCGTCGTCGGTGTGGTCGCTCGTGATCGCCGTCTTGAACTCGCGCATTCCCTTCCCGAGCGAGCGTCCCATCTCCGGCAGCCGCTTCGGCCCGAAGACGAGGAGGACGACGAGTGCGAGGAGCAGGAGCTCCCACGGAGAGATCCAACCAGGCATGAGCGTCAGCGTAGCGCGTTTCCCGCGCTCCACCGGGCCAGCTCGACGCGCTGACCTCGGGCGGAATTCCTCCGCTAGACTTCGAAGACGGTTTGTGCAGGGCGAAAGCCCGCAAATTTCCTAGCGAAGGATTGACTTAGTGGGACTGCTGAAGCTCGAGAATCTCCACGTTGCGCTGGAGAACGGCACCGAGATCGTGAAGGGCGTCGATCTCGACGTCGACCTGAACGAGGTGCACGCCGTGATGGGGCCGAACGGCTCCGGCAAGAGCACGCTCTCCTACGCGATCATGGGCCACCCGGCGTACGAGATCACCGAGGGGCGGATCCTCCTCGACGGCGACGACGTCACGGAGATGGCGGCCGACGAGCGCGCGCAGCGCGGCCTCTTCCTGGCCTTCCAGTATCCGCACGCGATCCCGGGCGTGACCGTGACGAGCTTCCTGCGCAGCGCGATCAACGCCGTGCGCAAGGCCCGAAACGGCGGCGTCGAGGATCCGATGCCGATCCCCGCGTTTCGCATCGAGCTGCTCGAGCAGATGGACCGGCTGAAGGTGAGCCGCGAGCTCGCGTCGCGCTA
>DASXLN010000006.1:0-1660 GCA_036496165.1 Gaiellaceae bacterium
CGTGCATCTCGACAAGACGATGCAGCTGAACGTCGGCGGCAACTCCGACTTCCTCAACATGCTCGAGCGCGAGCGCCTCGAGTCGAAGAAGATCTCGAAGACGAACGCCGTCACGTCGATGCTCGACTACGACCTCGGCGAAGGCAACGTGCACGTCGGCCCGTCCGACTACGTGCCGTGGCTCACCGACCGCAAGTGGGCCTACATCCGCATGGAGGGCTCGTCGTTCGGCGACGTGCCGCTCAACGTCGAGCTCAAGCTCGAGGTGTGGGACTCGCCGAACTCGGCCGGCATCGTCATCGACGCGGTGCGGCTTGCGAAGCTCGCGCTTAACAACGGCGTCGCCGGCTCGCTCGTCGGACCGTCGTCGTACCTGATGAAGTCCCCGCCCGTGCAGATCGTCGACGACGAGGCGCGCGAGCAGACGGAGGAGTTCATCGAAAAGTACCGCCGGCAGGTCGACGCGCCCGTTACGTCGGCAGGCTGAGCCACGTCACAACCGCGGGTTGGACGCGGGACTCGGTCGAGAAGCGAACCTCGACCGGGCCCCGCTCCTGCCCGTGCGATGCGAGTAGCGGATCGTCGCCTGCGGCGAGCACGACTGCAGCGTGATGACCGGGATACGCGCCGAACACGACGATGTCGGCGGCTCTCGGTTCCTCGACGTGCGTCATGTGTCGCAGCAGCGTCCCGGTCCAGCCCTCGCCGTCGTACTCGCGCCCGTTCGGATCGGGCGCGCCGGCGAGGAAGTAACAGAGCGTGACGAACCCGGAACAGTCGGTCGTGAGCGGGAGCCGTCGCGCGAGCGGAATCGGGCGAACCTCGCCGTAGTGGATCCGGGGCTCGTTCCGAATGCCCCAGCGTGCCGCAGCGACGATCGCCTGCCTCACGTCGCTCACTAGACTCGATGACAAGCATGGCACTTCGGGTCGCGCTCGTCACGCCCTTCGCCTGGTCGCAGCCGCACGACGTCAACGAGCACGTCGAGGGTCTCGCGGGCGAGCTTCGCCGCCGCGGTCACGCCGTCACCGTTCTCGCGCCGTCGACGCGCGCGCGCGATCTTGCAGCAGGTCGGCGCGCCCTCGCGGGCGGCGTCGACGCCGATGTCGTCGCGCTCGGGCCGGCAGTGCCGATCTCACGGCGCAGCCGCATGGGCGTTCCGGTCGGCGTGCGCGCGAATCTCGCGGTTGCACTCGCGGCTGGGCGCTTCGACGTCGTGCACGGATTCGAACCGGGACTCCCGAGCCTCTCGTATCTCGCCCTGCGCGAATCGGGCGCGCTCGGCGTCGCAACGTTCGTCTCGCCCGAGCGGCTCGCCTATCCACCGGGCCGCGCACAGCGCGAGCGGCTGCTCTCGCGCATCGACGCACTGCTCGCGACGAGCGACGGCGCCGCCGATTCAGCGCGGCTGCGCTTTCCCGGTCGTTACGACGTCGTGCCGCTCGGCGTCGACCTCGGGCTCTTCGCCGAGACGGAGAAGAGGAACGTCGTCGTGCTCGAGTGGCGGCAGACGGAGCGTCCCGTTCTCCGCGCGCTCGCGCGCGAGCTCACCGCACAGCCGGACTGGGAGCTCATCCTCCTCCGCACACGGCCACTCGGCACACGACCGACGCTGCCGCGCGCGTTGCGCGGACGTGCACGCGTCCGCACTGCATTCGAC
>DASXLN010000007.1:0-3043 GCA_036496165.1 Gaiellaceae bacterium
GAACGGCGAAGTCACGACCGGGCTCGGCGGGGGCGTCTGCCAGGTCTCGACGACTGTCTTCAACGCCGCATTCGAAGCCGGGCTGAAGATCACCGAGCGCACGAACCACGCGCTGTACATCAGCCACTATCCGCAGGGGCGCGACGCGACGGTCAACTATCCGAACGTCGACCTCCGCTTCGTCAACGACACCGGGCACTGGCTGCTCCTGCGGACGTTCGTCGGATCGTCGTCGCTGACGGTGAGCCTCTACGGCACGCCGACCAAGCGGAAGGTCGAGAGCACGACCGCGCCGCTCGTCGCGCACGGCAAGGTCAAGATCAAGAAGACGATCGACAAGACGCTCGACCCGGGCGAGCAGGTGATCGACGATCCCGGCGAGCCTTCGCTGACGACGAGCGTCACCCGCGACGTCTACACGGCGGCGGGCAAGCTGCTGTACCACGACGTCTGGTACTCGTCGTACCGCGCCGCGCCGGAGCTGCTTCGCGTCGGACCGACGAAGAAGAAGAAGCCGAAGGCCTCGGCTACGACGCCTCCGCCGAGCGGATAGCGTCGGCGAGCCAGTCGGGCACGCGCGTCGGCGTGAACGTCTTCGCGTCGACGCAGGCATGGGCGGTCCAGCCGTCGGCGATCGCAAGCCCGTCCGCGCGCACGATCTCGTACTCGTACCGGAATCGCGCGCCCCGGAGGCCGATGCAGCGCGCGTGCACGTCGAGCTCGTCGTCGAACCGCGCTGGAACGCGATAGCGGCAGAACGATTCCAGCACGAGCGCCTCGATCCCGTGATCGCGGAGAGCCTGGTAGCCGCCCGCGAACGCACGGAGATACTCGACGCGCGCGACCTCGAACCACACCGGGTACGCGGCGTTGTGTGCGATCCCCTGCGCATCCGTGTCCGCGAAGCGGACGCGCACGCGCGTCGAGAACGGAAAGCTCTCCACGGCGCAACTCTACGATGAGCGGATGTCGGTCGATCGCCTCGCGCAACTCGTCCGCGAGCATCAGCCGTGCGTCGCCCTCACCGGGGCCGGCATCAGCACCGAGTCGGGGATCCCCGACTTCCGGTCGCCGACCGGCATCTGGCGGCAGTACGACCCGATGGAGTACGCGACGATCAACGCGTTCCACGCCGACCCGGCGAAGGTGTGGGACTTCTACGGGAAACGACTTGTCGCACTCGCCGCTGCGCAGCCGAACGACGGCCACCGTGCTCTCGCCGATCTCGAGCGCCGCGGCTGGATCGAGGCGGTCGTCACGCAGAACGTCGACGGCCTCCACGCGCGCGCAGGCACGCGGAACGTCGTCGAGGTGCACGGCTCGATCCGCACCGCACGCTGCCTCGGCTGCGGGGTGAGCGTGCCGTTCGACGAGGCGATCGCGCTCCTTCCGGTTCCCGGTTGCCCGCACTGCGGACGCATCCTCAAGCCGGACGTCGTCATGTTCGGCGAGCTCCTGCCCGAAGCGGTGATCGGCCACGCAGTCCGGCTCGCGGCCGAAGCGCGGCTTCTGCTCGTCGTCGGCTCGTCGCTCGAGGTCTTCCCTGTGGCGGCGCTGCCACTCGAGACACTCGGGGCGGGCGGCAGGCTTGCGATCGTCAACCGCGGCGCGACCCAGTTCGACGACGACGCAGACGTTCGGATCGACGCCGGCGCGGGAGCGACGCTGTCCGCTCTCGCGCGGGCGCTATCCGAGCGGCTGGAGTGACGACGCGAAGATGCCCTCGTGCAGCCGAGCGCCGGTCGGCGCGATCGCGAGCGCGAACACGGGCACGACGCGGTCGCCCGCATACGCCGTCGCGAAGTAGTCGCCGACCATGCGGCCCTCGGCTTGCGGCAGCCACGTCAAGCGCATCGGTTCCGCGTCGAGCTGCAGCGGCCTCGTCCAGCTCGCGCCGCCGTCGGGCGACTGTACGAACGCGATGCCGAGCCTGCAATCGTGCTTCGCGCACGACCCGGGCGTGTAGTACGCGTACACGAGCGCGAGATGGCCGGGCCGCGTCGGATCTGCGCCGAGGCCGGGAATCATCGCGTCGAGCGTCGACGAGGACGGCGCCACCGGCACGCGCACCGGAGCCGTCCATGCGACGCCGTCGGTCGAGCTCGAGACGACGATGTCGTTCGCGCTGCAGGACGGCCGGAAGCGACAGTCAGCCCACGACGCGAACAGCGTGCCCGCGGAGTCGATCGCGAGCGAGGGAAGCGAGATCGCGCGCATCGGGTCGTTGTTCGCCGACGTCAGGTTGGAGAGCGTCGTCCGGGTGAACGTCGCGCCGCCGTCGGTCGAGCGGAAGCTCTCGATCGAGCCCGTCAGCGCAAGTCTGTCGACGTAGTTGCCCGCGATCGTCACGAGGGTGCCGTCGGCGAGCACGGCCGGCTGCGTCCCGACGAGGATGCCGGTCGCACGAACCGGCGCGGACCACGTGCTGCCGCCGTCGTCGCTCGACTGGCTGACGGTCGTTCCCTTGTCGTCGTCGGTGTACAGCGCGTAGCACCGGCCGTGGAAGGGGCTCGTCCCGCCGTTGTCGCACGTGATCCAGTCCTTGTCGAGCGCGGGCCCCGACGCGGCCGTCACCGGCGCCGACCAGTGCAGGCCGTCGCTCGAGTGCGCGACCATGACGCGCGTTCCGTTCGCTTCGAGCGTGAGTGTCGCGATGAGCCACAGTCCGTGCGCCGCGTCGTAGGCGACGGTTGGATCGGAGGCGGCGCGCTCGGGGCCGGGCGGCTGCGACTCAGCCGTCACCTCCGGCAGCAACCCGCGCGTCCAGGTCCGTCCGGCGTCGTTCGACACCGCGAAGCCGATGAAAGAGGCGCCGCCGCTGCTGAACCGCCCGACCTGGTAGGCGGCGACGACGGTCGATCCCCAGGCGGCGGCGGCCGGCTCGACCGCCGTCTCGTGCTGGCCGGCCGGGTTCGTCGACGGGTCGACCGACAGGCGGCGCGACACGACCTCGCAATCGGCGGCGACCTTGTCGCCGAGGTCGGCGGCGACGACGTCGAACCCGCGCCCGCATTGGACCGTGTTCTTCCCGCCCCACGCGGCC
>DASXLN010000008.1:0-10346 GCA_036496165.1 Gaiellaceae bacterium
AGGTGACCGTCCGCCTCCCGACCGCTTACGGCGAGTTCGACGCGGTGCTCTTCACCGAGACGCTCACCGGCAAGCAGCACGTCGCACTCGTGCACGGGGACGTCGACGGCGCCGAAGACGTACTCGTGCGGGTGCACTCCGAATGCCTGACCGGTGACGTGTTCCACTCGCTGCGCTGCGACTGCGGCGAGCAGCTGGACGCGGCGATGGCGCTCATCGCCAGCGAGCCACGCGGCGTCCTCCTCTACATGGCGCAGGAGGGCCGCGGCATCGGGCTCCTCAACAAGCTGAAGGCGTACGAGCTGCAGGAGGGCGGCCTCGACACGGTCGACGCCAACCTCGCGCTCGGCTTCGGCGCCGACGAACGGGAGTGGGGGATCGGCAACCAGATCCTCAGCGAGCTCGGGCTCACCACCATCCGCCTGCTGACGAACAACCCCAAGAAGGTGTCGGGGCTGGGCGCGTACGGGCTCGAGGTCACCCAGCAGGTGCCGATCGAGATGTCCCCGCATCCGGAGAACCGGCGGTATCTGGCCGCCAAGCGGGATAAGCTCGGCCACGGGTTGCATCACCAAGGTCTGCGGTTCGAGGAGGACGAGTGAGCGAGGACGAGCATTTCTGGCCAGGCGAGCAGGTGGTCGAGGTGGAGGAGCTGCAAGCGGACGACGAGGACACCGGCGAGGAGCCGGTGGTCGCGCTCGAGGAGCGCGAGCCGGAGCAGCTCGCCGGGCACGCGCCTGGAGGGCTCGACATCCCCGACGGCGTCGACCTGCTCGAGGGCGCGCCGAACGGGACGCGCAAGCGGATCGCCATCGTCCTCTCCCGGTTCAACGGCGACGTGACGAACCGGCTGCTCGAGTCCGCGCTCGCCGAGCTCGCCCGGGCCGGCGTCGACCGCGAGCACATCACCGTCATGCCGGTGCCGGGCGCGTTCGAGCTGCCGCTCGGTGCGATGGCGCTCGCGAAGACCCGCCGCTACGTCGCGGTGATCGCACTCGGCTGTGTGATCCGCGGCGAGACCGCGCACTTCGAGTACGTCGCCGGCGAGGCGGCGTCCGGCCTCCAGCTCGCCGCGCTCGAGACGGGTGTGCCCGTCGCGTTCGGCGTCCTCACGACCGAGAACCTCGAACAGGCGATGGCGCGCGCGGACAAGGGCGCCGAGGCGGTGCGGAGCGCACTCGAGATGGCCGACCTGTTCAGCCAGCTGCGCGCGTCCGCAAAAGCGTCCGGCTAGCGGCTACACTGCCCGTCCGATGTCGAAGGTTTGCGCTATTTGCGGGAAGAAGCCGGGATTCGGCAACCACCGGAGCCATTCGATGGTGGCCACGAAACGCCGCTTCGACCCGAACCTGCAGCACGTCCGCGCCGTCATCGACGGCAAGCCGACCCGGGCGTACGTCTGCACGCGCTGCCTGAAGGCCGGCAAGGTCACCAAGGCCATCTAGGCCGCGCAACCCTCGGCCGCTGCCGGTCGTCAAAGACGCTGGTGCACGCCGTGTCGTCGTCTCAGCTCGGCCGGATCACGATCGCGAACGCGGCGATCGAGCGCATCGTGGCCGAGACCGCCCGTGAGTGTTACGGCGTCGTCGCGATGGCCGGGCCGAAATGGCTGCCCGAACGGGTTCGGAAGGGGATCGAGATCGGCCGGGAGGGAGACGAAGTCACCATCGACCTGCACGTCGTCGTCGAATACGGTCTGAACCTGGCCGAGGTCGCCTCCACCGTCCGGAACCGCGTGACGTACGAGGTCGCGCGCATGACCGGTCTGCCCATCCGCGCGGTCGAGGTGCACATCGACGACGTCCGGCGACCGAAGTGACCTTGAACGGGGACCTCGAGGTACTGCAGAAGATCGTCGACGGCGCACTCGCCTCGCTCGAGGCGAGCAGGCAGCGGATCGACGACCTCAACGTCTATCCGGTCCCCGACGGCGACACCGGCACGAACCTGACGATGACCGTCCGCGCGGTCGCAGACGCGGTCGAGCGGACGTCGGCCGGAAGCCGGCAGTCGCTCGCGCGCGACGTCGCGCGCGGCGCGCTCATGGGAGCACGCGGCAACAGCGGCGTGATCTTCTCGCAGATCGTCCGCGGTGCCGCGGACGTGCTCGGCGAGACCGACGGCCCGCGCATCGACGCGCACGCAGCAGCGCAGGCGCTGCGCGGCGCATCGGATGCCGCGTACCGCGCGGTGCGACGGCCCGTGGAGGGAACGATGCTCTCGGTCATTCGTGAGCTCGCGGAGGAAGCGGAGGCGCGTGCGCTCGAGGGCCCCGCGCTCGGCGATCTCCTCGTCGAGCTCGTACGCCGCGGCGAGATCGCAGTCGCGCGTACGCCGGAGTTCCTGCAGGTGCTTCGCGACGCCGGCGTGGTCGATGCCGGCGGCGCCGGCCTCCTCGAGCTCGTGCGCGGCGTCGCGGCGACGGTCAGCGGCGAGCCGCTCCCGGAGCCGGCGCCGCGCGACGCGCATCCCGGCATCGAGGCGATCCACCAGGAGCTTTCGCCGTACCGCTACTGCACCGTCTTCCTCGTCGAGGGCCACGACCTCGACCGGGACGCGCTCGAGACGAAGCTCGAGCAGCTCGGCGACTCGCTCCTCGTCGTGGGCGACTCGAGCGCGCTCAAGGTGCACGTGCACACCGACGACCCGGGCGCGGCGCTCTCCCTCGGTACCGCGATCGGGACGATCGAAGGCATCGAGATCGCGAACATGCACGAGCAGACGCAGGCGCGCGAGGAGCGGCTGCTCGCCGCTGTGCCCGATCTGCCGGCGGAGACCGCGACGACGGGCGTGGTGGCCGTCGTCGCAGGAGCGGGAAACCGGAAGCTCTTCGAGCA
Source organism: Gaiellaceae bacterium (assembly GCA_036496165.1). Taxonomy (GTDB): domain Bacteria; phylum Actinomycetota; class Thermoleophilia; order Gaiellales; family Gaiellaceae; genus Palsa-739. The sequence goes on from DASXLN010000008.1 coordinate 2,838, forward strand.
GCTCGCGCAGGGCATCGGTCCGATCGCGATCGTCGAGGGCGGCCAGACGATGAACCCGTCGACCGCAGACCTGCTCGCGGCAGTCGAGTCGCTGCCGTCCGAGCAGGCGATCCTCCTGCCGAACAACTCGAACGTCGTCCTCGCCGCCGAGCACGCGGCCGCGCACGCGAGCCGGCCAGTCGAGGTCGTCGCCGCGGACTCGATCCCCGCCGGCCTCGCCGCGATGATCGCCTTCGACGGCTCGCGCAACGCCGCCGAGAACGCGGCCGAGATGCGCGACGCCGTCGCCGCCGTCGCGACGGGCGAGGTGACGGTCGCCTCGCGCGACGTCCGGCTCGCCGGCGTCGACATCCGCAAGGGCGAGTGGCTCGGGCTCGCGGACGGGACGCCCGTCTCCGGCGGCACCGAGTTCGACGACGTCGCGTTCTCGGTCGCCGAGAGACTGCTCGCTCAACCGCGCGACCTGCTCACGCTGCTCGCGGGCCGCGACGCGCCTCCGCTCGACGCGCTCGTCGACCGCATCATGGCCACGCACGCAGACCTCGACGTCGACGTCCAGGACGGCGGCCAGCCGCATTACCCCTTGCTTCTCTCCGCCGAGTAGGCTCAGGGACAGTGGCGCCCGGTCCGGTCCGGATCCTCCTCGTCGAGGACAACGCAGTCTTCCGCGAGGCGCTCGAGCTGCTCTTCTCCCTCCGTGACGACATCGACGTGGTCGGCTCCGTCGGCGACGGCAGCGCCGCCGTCCCCGCGTGCCTCGAGCTCCACCCGGACGTCGTCCTGATGGACTACCGGCTGCCCGGCCTCGACGGCGTCCAGGCGACGCGTGCCGTGCTGGCCGCGTGCCCTTCCGCGGCGGTCGTGTGCCTGACGGCGTCGGCGGGCGGGCGCGAGATGGAGGCGCTGCGGGAAGCCGGCGCGACCGCGTGTCTCCGCAAGGACCAGGAGCTCGAGGAGATCGTCGACACGATCAAGCGCGCCGCGGCGGGCATCGCGTGAACCTCAGCACCGCGAACACCGCGATCGTCCTCGACTCGACCGCCGACTTCCCCGACGCGTCGCAACGTTTCCCGAACTGGCGCGTCGTCCCGCTCTACGTCAACTTCGGCACCGAGAGCTATCGCGACGGCGTCGATCTGACCGGGGCCGAGTTCTACGCGCGGTTGAAGTCGACGAGCGAGATGCCGACGACGTCGCAGCCGACACCGGCCGACTTCAAGGCGGTGTACGAGGAGCTCGCGGGCTACGAGCGCATCCTCTCGATTCACATCGCCGCGCGGCTTTCCGGCACGTTCCAGAGCGCGGGCCTTGCCGCCGACGAGCGCGTGCGGACGATCGACTCCGACACCGCCTCTGTCGCCATCACGATGCTCGCGCTCGCGATCCAGCGCCGGCTCGACCGCGGAACGACCGACGAGGAGGTGGACGAGCTCGTCGAGCGCTACAAGCGCGAGCACGGGCTCCTGTTCACGGTCGACACGCTCGAGTTTCTCGCGCGCGGGGGGCGTATCGGCCGCGCGAAGGCGTTCGCCGGCGAGCTTCTGCACGTGAAGCCGATCCTCACCATCCGCGATGCCGAGGTCATCCCGGTGAAACGCGTTCGTGGAAACCGGAAGGCGTTCCAGGAGTTCGTCGACGCGGTGCAGACGGAGACGGTCGACGGACCGTACCTCCGCTTCGGCACTGCGCATGCGGACGCCCCGGAGCGCGCGGCGGAGCTCGCGAAGATGGTTCGCGATCTGCGGCCACAGGCGACGATCGAGGTCGAGACCTCGCTCGGCGCGGTCATCGGCGCGCACGCCGGTCCCGGCACCGTCGGCTTGTTCTGGTTCACCGATTCCGAATGACGTCCGTCCGGTCCGCCCTCTAACGTCTGCCACGCTCTGGCGCCGAGCACGATGACAGCGATCCGTCGACAGACGGTGTTTGCAGGCCTGGACCAGCCAAGGGTCTGGCCTGCGACGCGCGGACGTCCCCGTCCGGAACGCCTCGACGCCGCGCTCGACTCGCTCGACGGCGTGGGCGCGACGCTCAGGCGCCGGCTCGAGAAGCTCGGCATCGAGACGGTGCGCGACCTGCTCGAGCACGTGCCGCGCCGCTACGAGCCCGCGGTCGAGGAGACGCCGATCGCCGAGCTGCGCGGCGCCGACGAGGTCGTCATCGTCGGCGAGGTGCTGAACGTGTCGAAGCGGCCGATGCGCGGGCGGCGGACGCTCGTCACCGCGCGCATCACCGACGGCACCGCGACGATCGGCGCGACGTGGTTCAACCAGCCGTGGATCGCCGACCAGCTCCGGCCGGGCGCACGCGTCCGGCTGCGGGGCAAGAACGGCCGCTACGGGTTCGACGTCAAGTCGTACGACCTCGGTGAGGTCAGGGCGACCGCCGACTTCGCGCCCGTCTATCCGGCGGCGGAAGAGATCCCCGCGAAGACGATCCGCCGCGTCGTCGAGGCGGCGCTGCCGCTCGTCTCCGACTTCCCGGATCCGCTTCCCGCGGAGCTGCGCGAGCGCGAGGCGATGCCGCTGAAGCGCGACGCGCTTGCGGCACTGCACCGGCCTCGGTCGGAGGAGGACGCCGAGCAGGGCAGGCAGCGCCTCGCGTTCGACGAGCTGCTCATGCTGCAGGTCGCGATCGCGCGGCGCGCGGCCGAGCGCGACACGACGCTCGCGCCGTCGCTCGGGAAGGCGGGCGACCTCATCGTCCGCTACCGCAAGACGCTTCCATTCGCGCTCACGCCCTACCAGGAGCAGGCGATCCGCGAGATCGACGCCGATCTCGAGCGCACCGTCCCGATGCAGCGGCTGCTGCAGGGCGACGTCGGCTCGGGCAAGACCGTCGTCGCGCTGTACGCGCTCCTGCGCGCGGTCGAGAACGGCCGGCAGGGCGCGCTGATGGCCCCGACCGAGACGCTCGCCGAGCAGCACTACCTCACGGTCGCGGAGCTCTGCGCCGGGCTCGGCGTGTCGTGCGGGCTCGTCACCCACTCGACGCGTGTGCGCGACCGGCAGGCCGCGCTCGGCGCCGATGTCGTCGTCGGCACGCACGCGCTCATCCAGGAGGGCGTCGAGCTGCGCGACCTCGCCGTCGCGGTCGTCGACGAACAGCACCGGTTCGGCGTCGCACAGCGGGAGGCGCTGTCGCAGGGGAGAGGCCCGCACGTGCTGCACATGACGGCGACGCCGATTCCACGCACGCTCGCGCTCACGGTCTACGGCGACCTCGCCGTGTCGGAAATCGCAAAACCGCCGGCGTCGCGGAAGCCCGTCGTGACGTCGCGCATCGGCGAGGAGCGCGCGTCGGAGGCGTACACGAGGCTCGCGCGGCTGCTCCGCGAAGGGCGGCAGGCATACGTCGTGTGCCCGCTCATCGAGGAGTCGGAGACATCGCGTGCGCGCGCCGCCGAGGCGGAGGCCGAGCGGCTGCAGCGCGTCGAGCTGCGCGAGTTCACCGTCGGGTGCGTGCACGGCCGCATGAAGGCGGCCGACCGGCGCGACGCGATGGCGCGGTTCAAGGCAGGGGAGATCGACGTCCTCGTCGCGACGACCGTGATCGAAGTCGGCGTCGACGTCCCGAACGCGACGGTGATGATCGTGCAGGAGGCCGACCGCTTCGGCCTCGCGCAGCGGCATCAGCTGCGCGGCCGCGTCGGCCGCGGCGCCCAGCAGTCGTTCTGCGTCCTCGTCTCCCGGCCCGAGGCCGAGCTGACGGAGTCGGCACAGCGCCGCCTCGATGCGCTCGTCGCGACGACCGACGGCTTCGAGCTCGCAGAGGTCGACCTCGACTTACGGCAGAGCGGACAGCTGCTCGGGACGCGTCAGTCCGGAATGTCGGAGCTCCGGTTCGCCGACTTCAAGCGCGACCGGCCGCTGCTCGAGCGCGCGCGGGCTATAGCTCGTCGAGACTCGGCGCTGCTCGAATCGCCGGGCTGAGCGTCCCCCACACCGCCATCGCCAGGCCGAAGGCCGCGAAGACGGCGATCGTCGCCCGCTCGGAAACGCTCGCGAGCAGGAAGCCGGCGAGCAGCGGCCCGAGCGCGGCTGTCCCGCTCGTGAGCGAGCCGATCGCCGCCTGCGTCCGTCCGATGAGGCGATCGGGCGTGAGCGACAGTTGGTACGGCCACACGATCGAGTCCGTCGTCGGAATCGCGAACGCCGTCGGCAGCAGGCTCGCGGTCAGCACGTAGACGCTCGGCCACACGAGGAAGAGTGCGCACCCGCCCCAGGTCCAGAACTCGAGGGTGATGAGCACGCGCGTCGGCAGCAAGCGCCTGGTGAGCGGCGCTGCGATCGAGCCGAGCAGAAGGAAGACGCCGAACGACGCCACGAGGGCGCCGATCTGGCCGCCCGACAATCCCTGCCGCTTGCCGATGACGACGAGGGCGAGCGAGACGCCCGGGAAGACGAGCTGCGCGAGCGTGAAGATCCCGACGATCGTCCGCAGGAACGGGCTCGACCAGAGAAAGCGCAGCCCTTCGACGAGGCTCTCCCGTAACGGCTCCGACTCGCGCTCGCGCTCCTCCTCGAACGGCGTGCGCATCGCGGCGAGCGATGCAGTCGATGCGGCGTAGGAGGCGGCGTCGGCGAAGAACGGCAGCGAGCGTGCGATCCCGAAGAGGACGCCGCCGAGCGGCGGCCCCGCGAGCCGGACGATCGCGACCCGTGCGGTCAGGACCGAGGTCGCGTTCGGCAGCTGCGGCTTCGGCACGACCGCGCGCATCGCTCCCATCGTCGCGCCGGAGAAGACGGTCGCGCCCGCGCCCTCGACGAACGCGACGGCCGCGATCTCCCAGAAGGCGACGTGATGCAGGAGGATGGCGACGCCGAGCGCTGCCACGATCGCGGCGCGGAGGACGTCGGAGGCGATCATGAGCCGCTTGCGGCTGACGAGGTCGGCCGCGAGGCCCGCGGGAAGCGCGAACAGCCACAAGGGCAGCGCGCGCGCGAAGGCGACGATGCCCGCCTTCGCCGGCGAGTGCGTGAGCGCGAGCACGAGCAGCGGGAACGCGATCTGCGTCGTCTGCGTCCCGACGCTCGAGAGAAGCTGCCCGCCCTGGAACAGCAGGAAATCGCGGTTCTTCCGAAGAGGGACCGCGGGCACAAGGCCAACGGTATCGGCGTTCAGTACGTTGCCGTCCGATGCGGATCATCGCGGGATCGCGGAAAGGCCACACCATCGTCGCGCCGGCCGGCCTGGGGACGCGCCCGACGTCGGACCGCGTCCGCGAGAACGTCTTCAACATCCTCGGGCCGGTCGACGGCGCGACCGTCCTCGACCTCTACGCCGGCTCGGGGGCGATGGGCCTCGAGGCGCTGTCGCGCGGGGCGACCCAGGTCGTCTTCGTCGACGACGATCGCGACGCGGTCCGCGCGATCGAGAGGAACCTCGACAAGCTCCGCCTGCGCGCGACGGTCCTGCAGCGCGACGCGATCGCCGCACTCGCCGCGGAGAGGAGAAAGTACGATCTGATCTTCGTCGACCCACCGTACGACATGGTCAGCGACATCGAACCTCAGCTCGCGCGTTACCTCCCGGCCGTGCTCGGCGACGACGGCGTGGTCGTCTTCGAGACGGATGCGCGCGTGCATCCCGAGCTGCCGCTCGCGGAACGGACGAGCCGGAAGTACGGCCAGACCCGCGTGACGGTGTACGAGACATGATCACGGCGATCTGCCCCGGCTCGTACGACCCGGTGACGAACGGGCACGTCGACGTGATCACCCGCGCGGCCGGCATCTTCGACCGCGTCGTCGTCGGCGTCGTCGGCAACCCGCACCACAAGCAACCGGTGTTCACGATCGACGAGCGCGTCGAGTTCCTCCGCAGCGCGCTCGCGCACCTCGATAACGTCGAGGTGGACGTCTTCCGCGAGCTCGTCGTCGAGTTCGCACGCAAGTGGGAGGCGAAGGCGATCGTCAAGGGGCTCCGCGTCGTTTCCGACTTCGAGTGGGAGTTCCAGATGAACCAGCTGAACCGCCACCTCGCCCCCGACGTCGAAACGGTGTACGTCATGGCGAGCCCGAACGTGAGCTTCCTCTCCTCGAGCGGGGTGAAGGAAATCGCCGCTTTCGGCGGGGATGTCTCGGCCCTCGTGCCCGAGCCGGTCGCCCGGCGGTTCAAGGAGATGTTCCCGGCAGGACGTCCGGGCACGCCGGAGAATCCAGGGGATTAGCCGCCCGAGGCTAGACTGGAAACCATGGACGTCCTCGTTCTTATCGACAAGCTCGACGACCTCGTGCACAACGCGAAGGCCGTCCCCCTGACCGATCAGGTCCGCATCGACCGCGAGGAGATCTACGACATCCTCGACCAGATGCGCGCGACCATCCCGGAGGAGATCAAGCAGGCGCGCTGGATCGTGAAGGAGCGCCAGGAGATGCTCGCCGAGGCGAAGCGCGAGGTCGACCGGCTGCTCGCCGAGGCCCGTGAGCAGGCGGTGCGAGAGGCGTCGCAGACGGAGATCGTCAAGATCGCCGAGCACCAAGCGCAGGACATCGTCGACGACGCCCGCCGGCAGGCGCGCGAGACCCGTCTCGAGATGGAGGACTGGGCGGACGGCATCCTGTCGACGCTCGAGGTCAATCTCGACAAGTTCCTCTCCGCGGTGAAGCGCGGGCGCGAGCGGCTGCACGAGCGCTCGCAGGAGACCGTCGTCGCGGGCATCGGCCCGAACGACGGCTCCGGCGACGACCTCGGCTACTGAGCCGTCATGTATTCGGCACCGAGCTCGCGCGCGAGCTCGACGAATGCGTGCGACGCGGCCGAGCGGTAGCGGTCGCGGTGCCACGCGATCGCGAGCGTGCGCGGCGGCAGCCGGCCGCCGAGCGGGAGCGCGACAAGGGCCGGGTTGCGCGGGTTCACGACGAGCAGCGGCACGACTGCGGCACCGAGTCCCTCGGCGACGAGTGACATCAGCGTGCCGTTGTCGTCGGTCCGGAAGACGACGTTCAGGTCGGGCACGTGTCCGCGCAGGATCGTCTCCGGCTCGCCGGCGCTGCGGAAGCCGATCAGCGGCAGCCCGGAGAGCGACCGCAGCGGCTGATGTCCGTCGTTCCCGGCGAGGTCGGACTTCGCCGAGACGATGAGCACGTACGGATCGCGGAGGACCTCCCGCGACTCGAACGGGCCTTCCGGGAGCGGCAGCTCGGAGAAGGCGAGGTCGAGCTCGCCGCGCTCGACGAGGCGGAGCAGGTCGAGCGAGTCGGCTTCCTCGTGCACGCGCACCTCGACGCGCGGCCACTCCTCGCGGAAGCGGCGGAGCAGGGCGGGGAGGATGCGCGCGCCGACGCTCTGGAGGATCCCGACGCGCAACGGGCCGGCCGCGCCCTCCGCCAGCGCCGCCATGTCGGACTGCGCCGCGTCGAGCTGCGCGACGATCGCGTCGGCGTGTCGGAGCAGCAGCGTGCCCGCCTCGGTCAGCGACACCGCCTTCGGGCCGCCCGGCCGGTCGACGAGCTTCTGGCCGACGACGCGCTCGAGCTGCGCGATCTGCTGGCTGATCGCCGACTG
>DASXLN010000009.1:0-8700 GCA_036496165.1 Gaiellaceae bacterium
TCCATTCAGACGAGGCTAGAGCGCGATGTGTGCCAGGTTGCTCGCGGCTTTCTCGCGAGAGCCGAGCAGCTTCGCGTCGAGCTCGCGCAGCAACGCGGCGCGGTCGCCGTGCTCGAGGATCGCGACGAGCGTGCGCCGCACGAGATCCGGCCCGGGCGTGCGGAACGGCTCCGCGTCCGTCTCGTTGAGGAGCGTCGCAGCGCGCATCGAGGCCGCCCACGTGCCGTCGCCCTCGCCGAGCGCGGCGTCGAGCGCGTGGCGCAGCTGCTCGCGCCGGAACGGGTCGTCCTGGAAGAGCGACAGCTCCCACCGGTCGAGCGCGTCGCCGAGGTGCGCGTCCTGGTCGGCGAGGGCGAGCCGCGGGATGAGCCTCGCCGCAACCTGCGAGCGGAACGGGTCGAGCCGCGACGGCTCGCCCGGCGGCGGCGTCGCGGCGATCGGCAGCACCGGGCGGACGCCGAGCGGCTCCCAGTCGAGCCGTTCGAACAGCACCGGGCCGGCGGCGACCGGCGCCGCGGTCGCGAGGCGGACGGCGGTGATCGCGTCGGCGAGCTCACCGGGCGCGTCGGGCGCCTCGTCCTCGCCCTTCGCGAGCGAGCGCTCGAGCTCGAGCACGCACATGCGGTCGACCTCGCGGCCGAAGTCGCGTGGGAGCAGTCCCGACGACTCGGGCCAGAGCGCCGCGAGCTCGCCCGTTGCGGCGGGACGCACGCGCAGTCCCGGGCCGAGCTCGATGACCGAGCCGCACGAGATGCCGACGAGCGGCGCGACCGCGCCGTACGCGTGACCGTCGCCGAAGAGACGCGACTCCAGCTCCTCGTACGCGCGATCGAAGACGGTGTCGTCCCAGTCGAAACCGCCGCAGCCCTCCGCGACGCGGATGAGCAGCGGCACGAGAAGACCGCGGTACGGGTCCACGTACACGCGCGAGGCGGGCTCGCGCGCGAGATCCTCGAGCGCGGACTGCACGTCCTCGCGCGGGCGCAGCCGTTCGGCCTGCCCGTCGATGAAGCCGCGCACGAGCGGCCGGTACTCGTAGAACGACGGCGCGTGCTCCTCGAACGAGAACGGCAGCTGCTCGCCGTGGAAGACGGCGAACGCGCCGAGGAAGAAGCGGCGCAGCGAGTCGTACAGGTGCGGACTTCTCATGGACCTGCTGCTTACGACCTCGGCTCGGCTCCTCCTCTCTGGCACGCCGGGCACCAGTAGGCGATGCGGGCGGCGTCGCCCTGCGCGTGCGAGCGGATCGGCGTGCCGCAGCGGCGGCAGGGGCGGCCGGCGCGGCGGTAGACGCCGTAGCGCGGGCGCACGCCGGCGACGGACGCGGCCATCAGCCGGTGGGCGGCTTCCAGGACCGGACGGACGTCGGCGTCGGCGACCGGGAGCCACGGGGAGACGCGCGCCTCCCACAGCGCCTCCGAGCGCCAGATGTTCCCGATCCCGGCGACGAGCCGCTGGTCGAGGAGTGCGTCGCCGATCTGCCGCTCCGGCGCGGCGCGGAGGCGCGCGACCATCGCGTCGTAGTCCGGTTCCTCGTCGAGGATGTCCGGCCCGGCGGCGACCGGCCGGTCGAGCTCGAGGACCGGCCCGTTCCAGAGGACGCCCTCGTGCTCGGCGCCGCGGAGGACGAGCCACGGCCGGCCGGTGCGGGCGGTTCCGCGCGGCTCGAGGCGCCAGCGGCCGGTCATCCGCAGATGGCTGCGGAGGACGTGCCCGCCCTCGAACCGGAGGAGAAGGTTCTTCCCCACCGCCTCGACCGACTCGAGCACGCGGCCGTCGAGCCGCTCGGCGAGCCGCTTCGCCGCCGCGCGCGGATGCGGCGTCTCGACGCCGACCTTCTGCCCGACGAGCACCTGCAGCCTCAGGGCCGCGCGGTGGAGCGAATCGCCCTCCGGCACGAAGTCAGCCTACGATTTGGTCATGACCCGCCGGTTCATCGGCGTGCGCTGGTGGCTCGGGGCGGCCTTCGCGGTCGTCGCTGCCACCTCGACGGCGATCGTCGTCGCCCAGTTCTCCGACCGGTCCGAGAACGTCTTCCGCAGCCACGCGGAGGATCTCGTGCTCGCGGACGCAAGGACGGCCGCGCATCGCGCGACGCCCTCGAACCTCGCCCGGCTCGCGAAGCAGCTGAACGTGCGTCTGCGGATCACGTCCACCCCCGCCGCCGGCGAGCACGTGACGGGCAGCTCCGACGGCCGGACGTTCGTCGCCACCGTTCCGTATCGCGGCGGCACGCTCGTCGCGACGAGCAACCGGCCCGACGTCGCCGCCGCGCTGAGCACGATCAACGGCGAGGTGCTGCGCGCGGGCGTGATCGCCGGCGTCGTCGGCGTCGTCGTCGGCCTCCTTCTTGCGCAGCTGATCGCGCTGCGGCTGCGCCGGCTCTCGATCGCGGCCGAAGCGCTCGCGCACGGCGACTTCGAGACACCGCTGCGCTACCGCTTCCGCGACGAGTTCGGCGCGCTCACCTACAACTTCGAGCGCATGCGGCGGCAGCTGCGCCGCTCGTTCCGCCACATCGAGGGCGAGCGCGACCGGTTGCGCATGCTCCTCGAGCGGTTGCACGAGGGCGTCGTCACCGTCGACCAGAACCTCGCCGTCCACTTCGCGAACAACGAGGCGCGCCGGCTGCTCGGCGTGCGGCTCGCGGAGGGCGACCAGCTGCCGGAGCCGTGGGACGGCTTCTCGTTGCGCGAGTTCGTCGAGCGGCTGTTCGATCCCGACGCGTCGCTCGAGCAGGAGCACGTGCGCCAGGGCGAGGAGCGCGCGATCGGCCTCGTCGGGATCCCCGCCCAGCCGGAGGGCGACACCGTCCTCATCGTGCTCGACGACCTCACCGAGCAGGAGCGGCGCGAGCTGGCCGCACGCGAGTTCGTCGCGAACGCGGCACACGAGCTGCGAACGCCGCTGACGACGATCATCGGCGCGGTCGAGGTGCTGCAAGCCGGCGCGAAGGACAACGAGGCCGAACGCGACCGCTTCCTCGCGCACATCGAGCGAGAGGCCGCGCGGCTTGCGCGGCTCGCACACGCGCTGCTCGCGCTCGCGCGCGCGCACGCGGGGCAAGAGAAGCCGCGCCTCGAGCCGACGCCGCTCGAGCCGCTGCTACGCGAGGTCGCCGACGACCTTCGTCCGCGCGAAGGCGTCGCCGTCGAGGTCGAGTGCGCGCCGGGTCTCGCTGCGAACGTGAATCGCGATCTGCTCGAGCAGGCGTTGCGCAACCTCGGCGAGAACGCGGCGAAGTACACGCCGACCGGCCGCGTCGTCCTGCGTGCGTACTCGACGGGGCGCAACGTCCGCGTCGAGGTCGAAGACACGGGCATCGGCATGAGCAGCGAGACCCAGCGCCACGTGTTCGACCGGTTCTATCGCGGCGACCGCGACCCGGAAGGCTTCGGGCTCGGCCTCGCGATCGTGCGCCAGGCGGTGCAGAGCCTCGAAGGCCGCATCGAGCTCGACTCGGCCCCGAGCGAAGGGACGCGCATTCGCATCGTCCTCGAGCGCGCGCGTGTGCGCGAGCAGGTGCCGGCATGAGCTCGGTCCTGCTCGTGGACGACGATCCCGGCGTCCTCGACGTTGTCGCGTTCACACTCCGGCGCGAAGGGTTCGACGTCGACGAGGAGAGCGACGGCGCGCGTGCGCTCGAAGCGGCGCGGTCGCGCGAGTACGACATCGTCATCCTCGACGTCATGCTGCCGGAGCTTTCCGGCACGGACGTCTGCCGTGCGCTACGCGCGGAGAGCGACGTGCCGATCGTCATGCTCACCGCCCGCGACGCCGAGCGCGACCGCGTGCTCGGCCTCGAGCTCGGCGCCGACGACTACGTCACGAAGCCGTTCTCGAGCGCGGAGCTGCTGAGCCGCGTCCGCGCGATCCTGCGGCGGCGCGAGCTCGACCGTGCGAACACCACGCCGGCGATCCAGCGGCTCGGCGGGCTCCATCTCGACCTCGTTCGCCACGAGGTGACCGTCGACGGCGAGCCCGTCCGGCTCACGCTCTCCGAGTTCAAGGTTCTGTCGCTCCTCGCCGAGCAGCCCGAGCGGATCATCTCGCGGCGGGAGCTGATGCAGCACCTGTGGGCGAGCGACCACGTCGGCGACGAGCACGCCTGCGAGGTCCACGTGTCGAACCTGCGCCGGAAGATCGAGGCCGATCCGTCCCGGCCGCAGCGGCTCCTGACGGTTCGGGGCCTCGGGTACAAGCTCGTCCCCGTTTGAGATTCCGGCATTGCAGGCATATCGCCGCCGTGGGGCTCCTACGCTGGTGGCGTGCGCGCAAGCGCGAGATGCAGGCCGAGGACAAGGCCCTGGAGGACATGCGGCGGGCCGACGACGTCCAGGCGCCCGAGCCGCCGGAGGCGAAGTTGTCCCAGATGCGCGACTGAGCCGGGTTGATGACGGTCGAGGGCGGCCCCCCGGAGGTCGATGCACTGCTCGTCGCGCTCGAGACCGAGCGCAAGGCTCGGCTCCGCGTCGAGTCGGTCCAGGCCGTCACCGACGCCGCGCTCGCGCATCTCGAGCTCGAGGACCTGCTGCACGCGCTCCTCACCCGGACGAAGGCCATCCTCGACGTCGACACGTGCGCGATCCTCCTGCTCGACCCCGAGCGGAACGAGCTCGTCGCCCGCGCCGCGATCGGCATCGAGGAGGAGGTCGAGCAGGGCGTGCGCATTCCCGTCGGCGGCGGCTTCGCCGGGAAGATCGCCGCCGAGCGGCGGCCCGTGATCCTGCCCGTCGTCGACCACGACCACGTGCTCAATCCGATCCTGCTCGACAAGGGGATCAAGTCGATGCTCGGCGTGCCGCTGCTCGCGTACGACCACGTCGTCGGCGTCATGCACGTCGGCACCTTGACCCCGCACACTTTCCAGCAGGACGACGTCGAGCTGCTCGAGCTCGTGGCCGACCGGGCCGCGATTGCGATCGAGAAGGCGCGCGTGCATCAGGAGATGGTGCGACTCGACCAGATGAAGCTGAACTTCGTCGCGATCGCGTCGCACGAGCTGCGGACGCCGGCGACGAGCGTGTACGGCCTGCTCACGACGCTGCGTGTCCGCGGAGACGAGCTGCAGCCGGAGGTGCGCGCCGAGCTCGAGGAGACGGCATGGCACCAGGCCGACCGGATGCGGCGGCTGATCGAGCAGCTGCTCGACCTCTCACGGCTCGATGCGAAGGCGATCGAGGTGCAGCCGGAGCCGATCGTGCTCCAGCGCACGCTCGCGGAGATCGCCCGTGGCGCGGAAGACGTGCAGCTCGACGTCGATCCCGCCCTCGCGGTCGTGGCCGACCCGCTCGTCATCGAGCGCGTCGTCTCGAATCTCATCGCGAATGCGCGGCAGCACGGCGAGCCACCGGTCCATGTGCACGCGGAAACGCGCGACCGCCACTTCCGCATCGTCGTCGCGGACCAGGGCGTCGGCGTCCCCGAAGAGCTCGTGCCTCGGCTGTTCGAGCGGTTCGAGCACGGCGGCACGAGCGGGGGCACCGGTCTCGGCCTCGCGATCGCGAAGGCTTACGCGAACGCGCACGGCGGCGATCTGACATATCAGCCGGGGCCGTGGGGGACGCGCTTCGAGTTGATCCTGCCGCGCGGCTAGGAGCGCAGGACGGCGCGCCGCGGGCCGGCAAGGAAGCCGGCTTCGACAAGCAGCGGCATGACCATCGTGTCGACGACGGGCTCGCCGTCGAAGCGCTCGACTGCGAGGCGCTTTGCACGACCCCGCTTGACATGTCCGACGAGCGCGGCGAGCGCGACGCGCAGCCACTCCTCCTCCGGCTCACGCAACGGGACGAGCGAGCGGCCGCCGCGCTCGACGAAGAGCGCCGCCTCGCCACCGAGAAGGACGACGTGCGCGCCGGCGACCCGCGCGGCGCGCGAGCCCGACCGCTTCGGCCACGGCAGCGCAGCGCCGTACGGCTGCGCCGGATCGGCGGCGGCCAGCACCAAGGCCTCTGGTTCGTCGCCCTCGCGCGGGCGAAGCTCGCGCAGCCGCTCGACGGCGCCGCCGAGCGCGAACTGTGCGCCGCCGAGGCCCTCGACGAAGTAGCCACGCCTACAGGTGCCGAGCGTTTCGAGTGCGCGCAATTGTTGATACACCGCGCCGTAGCCGCCGGGAACACCCTCGCCGCGGACACCGTCGCGGGTCACGATTCCCTGCCGCTCGAGCAAGAGCTCCGCGAACGCGCGTGGATCGCGGTCTCCGGCGAAGAGGCCGGCGGCCAGAGACCACCGTCCCTGCGTCGCTGTCGGGCGCGCGCCGCGGGTCCGCGAGAAGCGTCTTCCGTGACGCTCGCGTGACGGTACCTGGTACCGGCGGTCGGCCCGGAGGGGCTGCCAGGCGTCGTTCGTGACCTCGCCCGCCCAGACGAGGTCCCAGAGAGCGGGCAGTGCCTGCCCGCTCTCGAGCGAGGACGCGTCGAGAAGCTGCTGCCAGAAGAGCGCCCCGCGGCTCAAAGCGCCTCGAATTGCCTCATGCTCATCGCTGGCGTCGATCGGTGCGCCGGTAGGCGCCCCGAGCGACGCCGCGTCGTCGCGGAAGAACACCGCGACCCGGTCGAGACCGGCACCGACCCACACGAGCTCGCCGCTCGCGCACAGCGCATCGAGCTGCTCCGCGCGATAGTCCGGGACGCGGCGCGGCAGCACCTCCGACTCCCACAGCGACACGGGCAGCGGCAGCGCCTGCAACGGGATGAGCGCCTCGCGCAGCGAGGCGCGCCGGTCGATGCCGTGCCAGCTCGGGAGGAAGCGGCCGAAGGCCGCTTGCTCCGTCGGCTCGACCTCGCGGCGGAGTGCGGCGAGCGACGCTCGCCGCAGGCGGCGAAGCACCTCGGGGTCGCACCACTCCCGCTCGACGCCGCCGGGGCGGAGCTCGCCGCGGACGAGCTGGTCCTCGCGTTCGAGCGCGCGCAGCTCCTCCTCGACGTCGCGGCCGAACGCCGTGTTCGCCTGGGCAGTCGTGAACGGTCCGCGCCCGCGCGCGAACCGGCGCACGAGCTGATGCAGCGAATCGCGGCCGCCGCCGAGGAACGCCTCCGGCAGCCCGGACGGCGGCATGACGCCGAGTGCATCGCGGTACCGGCCCGCGTCCTCTGCCGCGGCGAGCGCATCGCCGAACCGGAACGCGCGCCGCTCGCGCACGAGCGTCTCCGCAAAGCCGGGATCGAACTCGAACTGATGCCCGCGCAGCCGCAGCAGGTCGTGCAGCTCGTCGGCGTTGCGCGGCTTCGGCCGCAGCGACGCCTCGACGTCGGCCAGCGCATCGACGTCGATGAGCTCGCGCAGCTCCTCCTGCCCAAGGAGCTCCTTCAGCAACTCACGGTCCAAAGACAGCGCCTGCGCGCGGCGCTCCGCCGGCGGCGTGTCGTCCTCGTACATGTAGGTCGCGATGTAGTCGAACAGGAGCGACGCCGCGAACGGCGACGCACTCGCCGTCTCGACGTCGACGAGATCGATCTCACGCGTGTGCAGGCCGTGCAGGAGCTTCTTCAGCGCCGGCAGGTCGAACACGTCCTGCAGACACTCGCGGTACGTCTCCAGCACGATCGGGAAGCTCGCGTACTTGCGCGCGACCTGGAGCAGGTTCTGTGCCTTGAGGCGCTGCTGCCACAACGGCGTCCGCTCGCCCGGCCGCCGGCGCGGGATGAGCAGCGCACGCGCCGCGTTCTCGCGGAAGCGGGCGCCGAAGAGCGCGGTCTGCCCCACCTCGGCGATGACGAGCTCGTCCAGCTCGTCCGGCGAGAGCAGCAGCTGCTCGGTCGCCGGCGGCGCGTCCGCGTCGGTGAGATGGAACGCGATGCCGTCGTCCGACCAGATCGACTGGACGTCGACCCCGAGCGATTCGCGCAGCCGCGCGCCGACGGCCATTGCCCACGGCGCGTGCACGCGGCCGCCGAACGGCGTGAGGATGCAGACGCGCCAGTCGCCGATCTCGTCGCGGAAGCGCTCGACGACGACGGTGCGGTCGGACGGGACGACGCCGGTCGCGCGCTCCTGCTCGCGCAGGAACTCGATGAGGTTCCACGCGGCGCGGTCGTCGAGGTCGGGGATCTTCGGCTCGTGCTGCGCGAGCAGCTCGCGCGAGAACTTGCCGATCGCTGCGCCGAGCTCGTACGGGCGGCCGACGCCCTCGCCCTTCCAGAACGGCACCGCACCGGGAACGCCCGGTGCCGGCGACACGAGCACACGGTCGCGCGTGATCTCCTCGATCCGCCACGACGACGCGCCGAGCACGATCACCTGGCCGGCGCGCGCCTCGTACACCATCTCCTCGTCGAGCTCGCCGACGTGGCCGCTGCCGTCGGCGACGAACACACCGAACAGGCCGCGGTCGGGAATCGTGCCGGCGTTCGTCACCGCAAGGCGGCGTGCGCCCTCGCGGCCGCGCACGACGCCGGCGGTGCGATCCCAGACGACGCGCGGCCGCAGCTCGGCGAACTCGTCGGACGGATAGCGGCCCGCGAGCATGTCGAGGACGTTCTCGAGCTGCACGCGCGATAGGTCGGCGAACGGATAGGCGCCGCGCACGAGCTTGTACAGCTCGTCCACCTCGATCTCCTCGTCGGCGCAGATCGCGACGATCTGCTGTGCAAAGACGTCGAGCGGATTCCTCGGGATCTGCGTCTCCTCGATCGCGCCCGCGCGCATGCGCTGCACGACGACCGCCGACTCGAGCAGGTCGGCGCGGAACTTCGGGAAGAT
>DASXLN010000010.1:0-3353 GCA_036496165.1 Gaiellaceae bacterium
GCCCCGCCGAGCAGGCCGAGCGCGACGAAGTTCATGGCGGTCGACGAGAGGTGGACGCTGAACGCGTCGGCGAACTCGAGCGAGCCGGCGTGCGCGATCAGGATGAAGAACGCAAGCGCCATCGTCGCGTCGCCGATCGCGTTCATGACGAACGCCTTCTTCGCCGCCGCGACCGCCGACGGCCGCTCGTGCCAGTAGCCGATCAGGAGGTACGACGAGAGGCCGACGAGTCCCCAGCCCACGAGGAGCAGCAGGAGGTTGCCGCCCTCGACGAGCATGAGCATCGAGAAGACGAAGAACGAGATGTACGCGAAGTAGCGCCGCTCCTCGTCGTCGCCGTCCATGTAGCCGATCGAGTAGAGGACGATCAGGCCGCCGACACCGGCGACGATGAGCATCATCATCGTGCTCAGCGGGT
This sequence comes from Gaiellaceae bacterium, assembly GCA_036496165.1. Taxonomy (GTDB): domain Bacteria; phylum Actinomycetota; class Thermoleophilia; order Gaiellales; family Gaiellaceae; genus Palsa-739. Next base: position 419 of record DASXLN010000010.1, read on the forward strand.
CGACGAGCACGCTCAGCCCGACCTTGAAGCTGCCGCTCTGGAGCCACGTCCAGGCGGTCGAGATGTAGCCGCTGCGGTCACTCTGCGCGCGCAGGTCGAAGAACGACCAGAGGGCGCCGCCGAAGGCGACGAAGACGCTCGCGGTGGAGATCCAGCCGGCCGCGACGCGAGGGATGCGCGTGCCGGCGAGGAGGATGAGCACCGTTCCGGCGAGGGGCGCGAACAGGCAGATCCACGCGCCGGAGATCATCCGCGCAGCTCCGACAGCTTGTCGACGTCGAGCGCGAGCCGCTTGCGGTTGATCGCGACGACGAGGCCGAGACCGACGCACACCTCCGACGCCGCGATCGCCATCACCGCGAGCGCAAAGATCTGGCCGGCGCCGTTATGGGCGTGGCGCGCGAACGCGATGAGCGCGAGGTTCCCGCCGTTGAGCATGATCTCGAGCGAGAGCAGCACGATGATCGGGTTGCGGCGGATGAGCACCCCGAGCGCGCCCGTGCCGAAGAGGAACGCTGCGATGCCGAGGTACCACGCGATCCCGGGGCCCTGCATCAGGTCGTGGCCCTCCGGGTGTGCGAGCCGAGGATGACGCCGCCGACGGCGGCGATGAGCAGCACGATCGACGTGATCTCGAACGCGAGCAGGTGGTCGGTGAGGAACAGCTTTCCGATCCAGCCCGGCGTGCCGAACGTCGCGTTCACGTGGTCGGTATGGCTGAGGCTGCCGCCCGCCTTGAGGCTGACGGCGACGATGATCTCGAGGAAGAGCGAAGCCGCCGCCAAGACCGCTCCGACCGACTGCCAGCTCGGCCCTCCCGCCCACGGCGTCTCCATGCGCGGCCCGACGTACGCGATGACGAAGAGGAACATCACCATCACCGCGCCCGCGTAGACGAGCACCTGCGCGGCGGCGACGAACTCGGCCGAGAGCAGCAGGTAGAGGACGGCGAGCGACCCGAGGTTCCCGATGAGCGCGAGCGCCGAGTAGAACGGGTTCGAGAACGACACGACGGCGGCGCCGGACGCGAGGCACGCGAAGCCCGCGCCCATCCAGACGATCCAGACGACGACGTTGCCTGCGGACGCAAGGATCACGAGTCGGACTTGTAGTAGGGGATCGGCGTATCGAAGATCGCCGGGTCGGCGATCGGCGTGCGCTTCACCGGCTCCGCGAGCAGCATGTCCTTCGTGTAGATCTGGTCGTCGCGGTTGTGCTCGGAGATCTCGAACTCGTTGCCGAGCGTGATCGCGTCGAACGGGCATGCGAGCTCGCAATAGCCGCAGAAGATGCAGCGGCTCATGTTGATCTCGTAGATGCGCGCGTAGCGCTCGCCTGCGGAGACGCGGTTGTCCGGCGTGTTCTCCGCCGCGACGACGCGGATGCAGTCGGCGGGGCACGCGGCTGCGCAGAGCGAGCAGCCGACGCACTTCTCCAGGCCGTTCTCGTGCTTCCACAGGCGGTGGCGCCCGCGGAAGCGCGGGTACAGCGGTCGCTTCTCCTCCGGGTACTGCAGCGTGACCGGCCCCTTCAGGATCTGCTTGAAGGTGACGCCGAAGCCCTTGAGCGTCTCGAACGGCTGCGCCATCAGGTCGCCACCACCACGAGCGCCGTCACGACGGCGTTGATCGTCGCGACCGGGAGCAGGACCTTCCAGCCGAAGCGCATGAGCTGGTCGTAGCGCAGGCGCGGCAGCGTCGCGCGCAGCCAGATGAACGCGAAGAGCACGCCGAGGAGCTTGAGGACGAACCAGAGCGGGCCGAGGTTCCACGGCCCGTGCCAGCCGGCGAAGAAGAGCGTGACCATCAGCCCGGAGAGCGTGATCAGGTTGATGTACTCGGCCGTCTGAAAGAGGCCCCAGCGCATGCCGGAGTACTCGGTGTGGTAGCCGGCGACGAGCTCCTGCTCCGCCTCGGGGAGGTCGAACGGCGCGCGGCTCGTCTCGGCGATGCCGGCGAAGAAGAAGACGAGCAGCCCGACGAACTGCGGCACGACGAACGGCAGCGTCGTCCCCTGGCGGTGGACGATGTCGACGAGCGAGAGCGAGCGGCCGAGGATGACGACGCCGAGCACGCTCAGTGCAAGCGACACCTCGTACGACACGAGCTGCGCGCACGTGCGCATCGACCCGAGCAGCGAGAACTTCGACTCCGAGGCCCAGCCGCCGACGATGAAGCCGTAGATCCCGATCGAGCCGAGCGCGAAGATCAGGAGCAGCGAGATCGGCACGTTCACGACCTCGCCGGTCACCTGCCAGTGGTAGATCTTCCAGCCCGATCCCCACGGAATGACCGAGAACGCCGCGAGCGCGGTGAACATGGAGACGATCGGCGCGAGAATGTAGGGAATGTCGATCGCGCTCGACGGCGCGAAGGCCTCCTTGCGGACGAGCTTCACGAGGTCGGCGATCGGCTGCAGCAGTCCGAACGGGCCCGCACGGTTCGGGCCGTAGCGGTTCTGCAGCCGGCCGAGCCCTTTGCGCTCGAGCCACGTCAGGTACGCGAACGTGACCATGACGAGGTTGACGATGATCGCCGCCTTGATGAGCGAGATCCACCAGGGCTCCACTACGCGCTCACCTCCACCGTGCCGCGGAGGTCGCCCGCGTGCTCGCGCGCGATGCGCACGACGCCCGCGCGGAGATCCTTTGCGATGCGCGCGCGCAGCTCCACCGAGGTGCCGTTGTGCGAGACGGTCACCGTTGCGCCGTTCGCGATGCCGCGCTTCTTCGCGTCGTCGCGCGCCAGCTCGACTTCGGCCGGCGGCCGCTGGAACTGGAGCTCCTCGACGCGCTCGACCGCGGGTCCTGAGAAGAGCGGCTTGTAACAGACGAGCCGCAGCCCGTCGCCGGTGACCTCGGCCTCCGGCAGCGGCGGCGCCTCGACGTGCTCCGGGGCGTCGGCGTACCCGCGAAGCGGCGCGCGCTCGCCCACCT
>DASXLN010000011.1:0-3751 GCA_036496165.1 Gaiellaceae bacterium
CCGCAGGATCCGCAGCCTTTAGTAGTCTCGGGCCGGAAACCAGCCTGAAAAGGGGTTAGACTGACCCCGTCGGGGCCCCGTACGGGAGGAAACGAATGCCGGTTGAGACACCGTCGTACTTCGCGCAAGTCATCAAGGATCATCTGGAGCTGAAGGAGCGGAACTCCACGCTCGACCCCCAGATGCCGATCGACCGTTACAAGGCGGACGATCCTTTCGAAAACCACCCGCTGTTCAAGACCGAGGAGCAGGCGCGCCTCGAAGAGACGATGGACGGCGAGCCCGCCTTCGTCTCGGTGGAGAGCCTGCCCTGGCCCGGCGAAGCGACCGTGGAGAACACGGCCGCGGCCGACATCGACGACTCGGAGTCCAACGGCTTCTGGTCCGTCGATCGTGCACGCGACTTCGACTGGGGCGACTAACACCACCTCGACGACGCTGACGCGTCGTCTCGGTCTTGAGGGTGTGTTGTCTTAGCGGGCGCCGGCAAAGCCGGCGCCCGCTTTGTTCTCGGCGTGGGGTGCTTCGCGTCAGGTGCGTCCCTCGAGGACGCTTTTGACGAGCTGGAGATCCGCCACGAACTTCTCCATCTCCGCGTGGCGATCTTCGTCAGTTCGCTGTCTGAGAATCGCGCTCGGGTGGATCGTGGCCGTCACGTGCTCGGCGAGGTCCGAGTCGACCCACGTCCCGCGCTCCTTCGTCACACGGAACGCTCGGCCGAGGAGTGCTTGCGCCGCCGTCGCGCCGAGGCAGACGAGCACCGCCGGACGCACCGCCTCGAGCTCGCCGTCGAGCCATGGACGGCAAGCGGCGATCTCCGACCACGCCGGCTTCGCGTGGATCCGCCGCTTGCCCCGCGCCTCCCACTTGAAGTGCTTCACGGCGTTCGTGACATAGGCGGCCTCGCGGTCGATGCCCGCCGCCGCGAGTGCCTCGTCGAGGAGCCGGCCGGCCGGCCCGACGAACGGCCGGCCGGCCTTGTCCTCTTGGTCGCCCGGCTGCTCGCCGACGAACATGACGGTCGCGCCGGCCGAGCCCTCGCCGAAGACGGTCTGCGTCCCGGTGTTCCACAGCGGGCACGCGCGGCAGTCCGCCGCCTCCTTCCGCAGCGTCGCGAGGCTCGTCACGGGCTGCGGATACCCGGCGGCGGTTCCCTCAACCGGGGGAGGCCCCAGCCTGCGAGGCCGACGATTGTTAGCGGGTCACCCCGAAGCAGGAGGGGAAGCCCTGCGGCACGCCGTGCCCGCATCCAAGGTCGTGACGTGGTAGCGCGTCCCGAAACTCGCCGTCTCGAACTGCTTCCCGACCACGGGTCCGACACCGCTGCGCCTCCGCTCGAGATCGTCGAGTCGTACCGGCGGCTCGCGGACGTCTTCCACGAGGTCCTCGCGGAGCAGAGCCTCGACGCGCTTCTCGAGCGCATCGCCGACACACTCGCCGACCTCGTCCCGCACGAGTCGATGACGATCTACGAGGCGGATGAGTCGCAGGGGATTCTCAACCCGGTGCTCGCGCGCCACGACTGGGCGGAGCAGGTCATGCGGAAGCGCGTGCGGTTCGACGAGGGCGTCACCGGGTGGGCGGCACGGCGCCGCGAGCCTGTGCTCCTCAACCAGGCGCACCTCGACCCGCGTGTGCGCACCATCCCCGGCACGCCGCTCGAGCCGGAGGCGCTCATCTCCATCCCGCTCGTCGCGCGCGCACAGATCAAAGGCGTCTTCAACCTTTACCGCTCGGGCATCGACGTCGGGTTCACCGACAACGAGTTCGAGGTCGCAAAGCGATTTGCCGATGCTGCCGCGCTCGCCATCGACAACGCGCAGATCCGCGCGCGGCTCGAGCACCAGGCGCAAACCGACTCGCTCACCGGGCTCTTCAACCACCGCAGCTTCCACGAGCGCCTGCGAGCCTCGCTTCAGGAGGCGAGCCGCACCCACCGGCCGGTGGCGGTGGTCATGCTCGACATCGACGACTTCAAGCGCGTCAACGACGTGCACGGGCACGGCGTCGGCGACGAGCTGCTGAAGCTGCTGGCCGACGCCGTTCGTGCCGCTGTGCGCCCGGAGGACATCGTCTGCCGCCTGGGCGGTGAGGAGTTCGGCGTCATCATGGGCGCCTGCGACGGGACGGACGCGAGCCAGGTCGCCGCGCGCATCGTCGCCCGGCTCGGCGAGCTCGATCCGCCGGCCGTCGGCAAGATCACCGTCTCCGTCGGGCTCGCGCTCGGTCCCGAGCATGCGGCGAACCCACGCGAGCTCGCCGCCTGTGCCGAGGCGGCGATGATGACGGCGAAGGCGCAGGGCAAGAACCGCGTCGTCCTCTACGACGAGGACGCAACCGAACGGCCCGAAACGCCGGCGCTCGTCCGCGACGTGCGGTCGCTCGCGCACATGAAGATGCTGCAGAGCCTGACCGGGAAGCTGAACCGGCTCACCGACGTGCGCAAGATCGGGGACGAGATTACGTCCGAGCTCAGGTCGCTCATCGACTACTACAACTGCCGCGTGTTCGTGGTCGACGGCGACGTGCTCGTGCCGGTCGCGTTCCGCGGCGCCCTCGGTGCGGGCACGGGCGCGCTGCCACTCGAGCTACTGCGCATCCGCATCGGAGTCGGCGTGACCGGCCAGTGCGCCGCGCGCGCGGAGTCTTTGCTGATCGGCGATGCCGCCAACTGCGAGTTCGGGCATCGCATCGAAGGAACGCCGGTGATCGAGGAGTCGTTGGTAGCTGTCCCGCTTCGCTACGGCTCTCGAGTTGCCGGCGTCATTGTCGTCTCGAAGCTCGGCCTCGATCAGTTCGACGAGGACGACGTGCGCCTGCTCGAGGTGCTCGCAGGCCACGCGGCCGTGGCATTCGAGAACGCGCGCCTGTACGACTCGGCGCGAAAGGAGGCGGAGAGCGCGACGTCGCTGCTCGAGTTCAGCCGCGAGCTGGCGACGTCGTCGAGCCTCGACCACATCCTCCAGCGCGTGGTCGAGCTGACGTCCGCGCTGCTCGGGTCGCCGCGCACGTCCATCTGGCTCGAGGACGACGACGGCTGGATCGAGCCGCGCGCGCTGTTCGGGCACTCGCGCGCGGAGCGCGAGAACGTCTCCCAGCGCCGCTATCCGGCACGCGAGACGAACGTCGGCGGCTCGGAGCCCTTCGTTCTGACCGCGAGCGAGATCGCCGGTCTCGTCGACGACCCGCTCGACGCGGCAGCGTCATACGCGATCGCACCGCTCGACGTCGAAGGACGGATGGCGTTCATCGTCGCCGCGCTCCCGGCCGACGAAGGGCACTACGGCGACCGTGAGCTCCGCCTGCTCGGTGGCCTCGCGCATCAGGCGAAGCTCGCGATCGCAAGCGCGAGCAACTACGAAGGGCTCGAGCGGACGTTCGTGACGACGGTCGAAGCGCTCGCGAACGCGCTCGAGGCGAACGACGAGTACACCTCGACGCACGCACGGTGGATCTCCGACCTCTCGCTCCGCGTCGGCAGCGAGCTCGGCCTCGGCGATGCGGCGCTCAAGCGGCTCGAGCTCGGCGCGCTGCTGCACGACATCGGCAAGATCGGCGTCCCGGGGACGATCCTCTCGAAGCCTGGGCGCCTCAGCTCGACCGAGCGGGCCGTGATCGAGATGCACCCGGTCCTCGGCGAGAAGATCATCGCGCCGATCGATCGGCTGCAGGAGGTGTGCGGCATCGTCCGCCACTGCCACGAGCGCTGGGACGGCCGCGGCTATCCCGACGGGCTCGCGGGCGAGGACAT
>DASXLN010000012.1:0-2313 GCA_036496165.1 Gaiellaceae bacterium
GAGCTCGCGCCGCACCACGTCGAGAGTCCGCGTGAGATCGTCCATCCAGGCGACGAGATCCGTGTGAAGATCCTCGAGATCGACTCCGACCGCCGGCGCCTGTCGCTGTCGGCGAAGCGCGTCGAGGACCAGATCCTCCCGGTCGAGCGCCCCGGCCAGCCCGCGGGCGAGCCCGCCGCCGACGCTTCAGCCGGTGACGAGTCGACCGACGCCGGCGAGCCGGCCGGCGTCGAGGCCGCGCCCGCCGCGGAGGCCGCGCCCGCCACGGAGGTCACCGTCGAGGCCCAGGCGGCTGACTCGCACGCCGGCACCGAGCCCCAGGCCGAGCAGGCAGCAACGGTTGCCGAGGGTGAGGCCGAGACGGCCGCCCCGGAGGGCTCCGACGGCCCAGCCCAGGCCTGACGACGGGGCGCGGCGATGACGCAGGCGGTCCCGGTCATCGGGCTGACCGGCGGCATGGGCGCCGGAAAGTCGACGGCGCTCGCGGTGCTGGAGCGTCTGGGAGCGGCAGGGCTGTCGAGCGACGCGATCGTGCACGAGCTGCTGCTCCGGCCCGAGATCGTGAGGCAGATCGTCGAGCGCTTCGGCACGGAGGTCGCGCCCGGCGGGGTGCTCGACAGGGCCGTCATGGCCCGCTGCGCGTTCGGGAACGACGCCGACCGGGCCTGGCTGGAGGGCCTGCTGTGGCCGCTCGTGGGAGCGCGCGCGCAGGAATGGATCGGCGAGGTGCGAGCGAGCACGCCGCCGCCCCGGGCCGCCGTCGTCGAGGTGCCGCTGCTGTTCGAGTCGGGCGAGCTCGACGGCTACGACGCCACCGTCGCCGTGATCGCCGACGAGCGGATCCGCCGCGAGCGAGCCGCCGCGCGCGGGCACGCGCAGCTCGACGAGCGCGAGGCTCGCCAGCTGCCCCAGGACGAGAAGGCGCGGATGGCGACGTTCGTGGTGCGCAACGACGGCACCGAAGCGGATCTCGAGCGTGAGCTGTCGGAGGTCCTTGACAAGCTTGACCGATGAGCAGAGGAAGGCTTGCCGCGGGCGTGACGGCGGGGCTCTGCATCCTGCTTCTCGCGCTCGTGCTCTCGGAGGTCAAAAACACGGTCTCCCATCGCGGGCTGCCGCTCACGCACGCGAGCATCATCCGTGAACAGGCCGCCGCCAAGCACCTCGACCCGGCCCTGATCGCGGCGGTCATCTACGCAGAGTCGAAGTTCGATCCGCGCACCTCCTCGGCCGGCGCGGAGGGACTGATGCAGATCCTGCCGGCGACCGCCTACTACCTCGCCCACCTCTCGGGGGGCAGCAGCTTCACCGAAAGCGACCTCGCGACGCCGCGGATCAACGTCGCCTACGGGAGCTACTACCTGAGGTACCTGCTCGACCACTACAGGGGCAACGAGCTGCTCGCTGTCGCGGCGTACAACGGCGGGCTCGCGAACGTCGACAGCTGGTCGGCACGTGCGAACGCGACAGGCGGCGAGCTCACGGTCGGGATGATCCCGTTTCCCGAGACGCGCGAATACGTGCAGCGCGTGCTCGACGCGCAGCAGGCCTACCGCACGACCTACGCACGGCAGCTGGGGCTGCAATAGGCGCCGGCGCGGTCGCGGGCGCTCGCTACGGTAGAGAGCGATGCCTGACTTCAAGCTCGATGCGATGTTCACGCCGACGGCCGACCAGCCGAAGGCGATCGAGGCGCTCGCCGAGGGCGTTCGCGAGGGCGAGCGCTTCCAGACGCTGCTCGGCGCCACCGGCACCGGCAAGACGATGACGATGGCCGGCGTGATCGAGGCGGTGCAGCGCCCGACGCTCGTGATCGCGCACAACAAGACGCTCGCGGCGCAGCTCTGCAACGAGGTCCGCACCTTCTTCCCGGAGAACGCCGTTGAGTACTTCGTCTCCTACTACGACTACTACCAGCCCGAGGCATACGTACCGAGTCGGGACCTCTACATCGAGAAGGACTCGGCGATCAACCAGGAGGTCGACCGGCTCCGGCACGCTGCCACCGCCGCTGTGTTCGCAAGGCGCGACGTGATCGTCGTCGCGTCGGTGTCCTGCATCTACGGCCTCGGATCGCCCGAGACCTATGAGATGAACATGCAGATCCTGCGGCGCGGTGAGGAGATCGACCGCGACCGGCTGCTGCGAAAACTCGTCTCGATCCAGTACACGCGCAACGACAGCGTCCTCTCGCGCGGGACGTTCCGCGTACGCGGGGAGACGCTCGAGGTGTTCCCCGCCTATGCCGAGACGGCGTTCCGCGCGACGATGTTCGGCGACGAAGTCGAACGTCTCCAGCACTTCGACCCGTTG
>DASXLN010000013.1:0-2565 GCA_036496165.1 Gaiellaceae bacterium
TGGGTGATCATCGACTTCCCGGAGACGTTCGTGAAGTTCGCGCCGTCACTCGTCCGCACGGGCAAGTGGGATGCGACGAAGACGCTCATGACCGAGGCACTGAAGGACGGTAAGACGCTCGACGGGATCGGACAGCCGGTCCTCGGCCTCTCCGGAACTGCGGCGAGCGCCGCAGGCGGGCCGGCGGGCGCCGCGTTCCACACGCTCTGGACGAAGGCAGTGAAGGGCGCGCAGCCGTACACCGGGTTCGAAGGCACCGCGTTCGACGCCGAGAACGTCGCGTTCCTCGCAGCGCTGCGGGCCTGCTCCGCATCGCCCGCGAAGATCAAGAACAACCTCGTCGCGGTCTCCGGAGCGCCCGGGACGAAGGTCACGTTCCTGCAGATGGGGAAGGCGATCTCGCTGCTGCTCGCGCACAAGCAGATCAACTACGAAGGCGCGTTCAGCCCCGTCGACTTCGCGCCGGACGGAGACATCTCCTCGGCCGTCTACGAGATCTGGCGCTACGACGGCAACAGCAAGTTCACGACGCTCAAGACGTTCACGTTCAAGGGCCAGTGACGCGTACGACTCTGCGGGACGGCGGCGGTTTCGAGGAAGCCGCCGCCTATTCCCGCGCCGTTCGGATCGGTTCCCACGTCGCCGTCAGCGGCACCGCGCCGATGGACGACGGCGTCGTCCTCCACCCGGGTGACGCCTACGCCCAGACGCAGCTCGCAATCGAGAAGGCGCTCGCGGCTGCAGCCGAGCTCGGTGCTCGCCCCGAGCACGTGATCCGCACGCGTCTGCTGCTCGCCGTCGGATCGGATTGGCAGGCTGTGGTGCGCGCACACCGTGAGGCCTTCTCCGGGATCGACCCCGCGAACACGTCCTACTTCGTCGCCGGGTTCATCCCGGAGGGTGTGCTCGTGGAGGTCGAGCTCGACGCGGTCATCCCGGATCCGCCGAGGTAGAGCTCGACGACCCGCGGGTCCCCGAGCAGCTGCGATCCCGGCCCGGTGTATGCGTTCCGGCCGGTGTCGAGGACGTAACCGATATCCGCGAGGGCGAGGGCGCGCCGCGCGTTCTGCTCGACCATGACGATCGCGATTCCGAGCGCGCGGATCTCGACGAGCTTGTCGAACACGAGGTCGATCGCGATCGGCGAGAGTCCTGCGGAGGGCTCGTCCAGCAGGAGCAGCCGTGGCCGCGTGACGAGTGCGCGGGCGAGCGCCACGAGCTTTCGCTGGCCACCCGAGAGCGAGCCCGCACGTTGCCGGCGCCGCTCGGCGAGCAGCGGGAAGAGCTCGAGCATCCGGTCGATCTCTCCGTTCCGCTCGGCGCGCGGCAGGACGTGTGCGCCGACGTGGAGGTTCTCGGCGACGGTCAGGGTCGGGAAGACGTTCTCGACCTGCGGCACGAGATTGAGCCCGCGACGCGTCAGCCGGTCGGGACGCGAACCGGTGACGTCCTCGCCGTCGAATCGGACCGAGCCCCCGCGCGGGCGAACGAGCCCGTACATGGCCTTGAGCAGCGTCGACTTGCCCGCGCCGTTCGGACCGACAACGGCGACGATCTGCTCGGGCTGCGCGACGAGATCGACGCCGCGCAGAATGAGAGCGTCGTCGTACCCGGCCTCGAGCGCGGCGACCTCGAGGAGCGGCGCGCTCAATGCGCCTTCCCGAGATAGGCATCCACCACGTGCTCGTTCGTCCGGACGTCCTCCGGCGAACCGACGGTGAGGACGCGGCCCTCGTTCATCACGACGACACGGTCGGCCGTCCGCATGACGAAGTCGAGATCGTGCTCGACGATCAGGAAGGTGATGCCGCGCTCGCGACGGACGGCGAGGATGTGCTCGAGGAGCGTCACGCGCAACGCGGGCGCGACACCGGCCATCGGCTCGTCGAGCAGCACGAGGGACGGCTCGAGCATGAGGACGCGCGCGAGGTCGAGCAGCTTGCGCTGCCCGCCGGAGAGCGTCCCCGCGTAGTCGCCGGCGTGCGAATCGAGACCGACGAGTGCCAACAGCTCATGTGCCCGCCCGTGAGACCGCCGCTCGTGGTCGCGCGCGGCGCGCGGCCGGAGAACGAGTCCCGCGAGATGCTCACCGGGATGCCCCTTCGATCCGATCAGCATGTTGTCGAGGACGCTCATGCGAGTGAGGACACGCGCCGCCTGGTACGTGCGCACGACTCCAGTGCGCGCGACGCGGTACGCCGGCTTGCGGTCGATTCGCGACCCGGCGAAGACGATGCGGCCCGAGTCCGGCTTCAGCGAGCCGGCGATCGTCGCGAACAGCGTCGACTTGCCGGCGCCGTTCGGCCCGATGAGGCCGGTGATCGAATGCTCTTCGACGGCGAACGTGGCGCCGTCGACAGCGCGAACGGCGCCGAACGTGCGGACGACGTCGTCGACTTCGAGTAAGACGCTCACTCCAACACCATCTCGCGCCGGTTGCCGAGCAGGCCCTGCGGACGCAGCACGACGAGCACGAGGATGATCATCCCGATGATGATCAGCCGGATGTACGCGCGCTCGTCCGATGCGACCCACGTGAACGGCGGGAAGTCGAGGAAGCGCGTG
>DASXLN010000014.1:0-4634 GCA_036496165.1 Gaiellaceae bacterium
CAGGTGTCGAACGTTCTCCGCGTACCACTGCGCATACGGCCTGCGACCCGCGATGTCGCGCTTCACCTCGTCGTCGGGGACGATGCGACCCTGCTCGAGGTCGACGAGGAAGAGCTTCCCGGGCTGCAGGCGACCCTTGCGCAGGATCCGCTCCGGCGCATCGTCGAGCACGCCGGTCTCCGACGCGAGCACGACCCAGCCGTCGTCGGTCTCGTACCAGCGCCCGGGGCGGAGCCCGTTCCGGTCGAGCGTCGCGCCGATGACGCGGCCGTCGGTGAACGCGATCGCCGCCGGCCCGTCCCACGCCTCCGTGAGGCACTGGTGGTACGCGTAGAAGCCCTGCAAATCGGCCGGAGGCTGCGACTCCGGGATCATCATCATCAGCGCGTGCGGGAGCGACCGGCCGGCGAGCACGAGCAGCTCGAGAACGTTGTCGAACATCGCCGTGTCGGAGCCCGCAGGCCGGATGACCGGCAGCACCTTCTGCAGGTCGTCGCCGAAGAGCTCGGACGCGAGCTGCGACTCGCGCGCCCGCATCCAGTTGACGTTGCCACGGAGCGTGTTGATCTCGCCGTTGTGCGCGACCATCCGGTACGGATGCGCCAGCTCCCAGCTCGGGAACGTGTTCGTCGAGAAGCGGGAGTGGACGAGGGCCAGCGCGCTCTCGAAGGCCGGGTCGCGCAGGTCGGGATAGAAGCGCGTCAGCTGCGGCGCGGTCAGCATCCCCTTGTAGACGAGCGTCCGCGACGAGAGGCTCGGGATGACGAGCTCAGGACCCGCCGCGAGCTCGGCGACGCGCCGGATGACGTAGAGCTTCCGCTCGAACGCGTCCCCCTCGAGCCCCTCCGCGGCGACGACGAACTGGCGGATGCGGGGCATCGACGCTCGCGCGGTGCGACCGACGTGTGCGTCGTCGACGGGAACCTCCCGCCAGCAGACGAGCCGCTGCCCCTCCTGCTCGATCGCCTCCTCGATCGCGTCGCATCGCTCTCCGAAGCATGTGCCGACGCCGTAGACGCTCGGCAGGTCCGGGATCTGGGCGCGGAAGAAGGCGTCGGGGATCTGCACGAGGATGCCGGCGCCGTCGCCCGTGTCCTTGTCCGCGCCGGCTGCGCCGCGGTGCTCGAGGTTCGCAAGCGCCACGAGGGCGCGCTCGACGGTCTCGTGGCTCGGGATGCCGTCGAGCCGCGCGACGAACGCGACGCCGCAGGCGTCGTGCTCGAAGGACGGGTCGTACAGGCCGGTTTGACGGTGCGGCAACGGGCATCTCCGGTGGAGAAGGGATTCCGCCTTGTGGGCTAGTCGGCGGCGGCGGGAGCGAAAGGCCGACTAGCGCGGATGCTTGATGCGCGCGGCAAAGACGGTCGAAATCAGCTTCGTGGAGACCGTCGCGCGAGGCATCAGGACACTGAGGCTAGCGCGGTGACCGGCCGGAGACCACCGCGATTCTCCGGTTTCACAGAATGGACCTATTTGACAAGCGTGGCCGCGACATGCATCCTCGGTGGACGATGACGACCGCGACCACACGCGCTGCAGCCCTTTCCGGGCTCATTCTTCTCGTCGTCATCCTCATTCTCCCCTAACGGGGAGAGCACACGAACACGCGCCTTTCGAGGCGCAGACGCCGACCTCATCGCACCACAGGTGCGTCCTCTCCCGTAGAGCCAAGGAGGAAGTGTTCGTGTCCCGCAGGATCCAAATCTTCGATACGACGTTGCGCGACGGCGAGCAATCGCCCGGCATCGCCCTGCAGCCGGACGAGAAGGCGGAGATCGCGCAGCAGCTCGAGCGGCTGGGCGTCGACGTCGTCGAGGCGGGCTTCCCGGGCGCATCCCCCGGCGACTTCGAGGGCGTCCGGGCCGTCGCGACGGCAATCACGCGGCCGACCGTCGCCGCGCTCGCCCGCACGGTGCGCGAGGACCTCGACGCGGCGGCCGAGGCCCTCGCCGGCGCGCATCGTTCTCGCATTCACGTCTTCCTCGCGACGAGCCCGATCCACATGGAGCGGAAGCTCGGCCTCGAGCCGGCCGAGGTGGTCGCGCAGGCCCGCTGGGCCGTCGCATATGCCGCCGAGCGCGCCGACGAGGTGGAGTTCTCGGCCGAGGATGCCACCCGCTCCGACCCCGAGTTCGTCGCCCGCGTCTGCCGGGTCGCGATCGAGGCCGGCGCGACGGTGATCAACCTCCCCGACACGGTCGGTTACGAGCTGCCGCACCACTACGCGACGTTCCTCGCCGAGGTCCGGCGCCGCTGCCCCGAGCTGCGGGGGGTGACGCTGTCGGCGCACTGCCACGACGACCTCGGTCTCGCCGTCGCCAACTCGCTCGCGGCCATCCACGCCGGTGCCGACCAGGTCGAGTGCACGGTCAACGGGCTCGGCGAGCGCGCCGGGAACGCCTCGCTCGAGGAGATCGTGGTCGCGCTCAAGATCCGTGCCGACCACTTCGACGTCGAGACCGGCATCGACACCGAGCAGATCGCCGCGTCCTCGCGGCTCGTCTCCGAGCTCACCGGCTACGTCGTCCAGCCGAACAAGGCGGTTGTCGGCGCGAACGCGTTCGCGCACGAGGCCGGCATCCACCAGGACGGGATGCTGAAGGACGCGCGGACGTACCAGATCATCGATCCCGACAGCGTCGGCGCAGGCATGACGCTGCCGCTTGGAAAGCACTCGGGCCGGCACGCATTCGCGCGCGCCTGCGCCGAGCGCGGGGTCACGCTCACGAGCGACGAGCTCAACGCGGCGTTCCGTCGCTTCAAGGCGCTCGCCGACAGCGGCGGCGCCGTCCCCCTCGACGCAGTGTTGGAAGGAGTGCCGGCATGAAGACCGTTGCGTGTCTCACCGGCTCCGGCACCGCGCCGGAGCTGATGGCGGAGGCGATGTACGCGCTCGATGCAGTCGCGCGCGTGCACGGCTTCGCGTTCGACCAGGTGCACGCGCCGTTCGGCGGCGTCGCGCTCGCACGCCTCGGGCAGACCGTGCCGACGAGCACGCGTGACGCCGTCCTCGGCGCCGACGCCGTCCTGGTCGCAGGGGCGGAGGAGCCCGCGCTCGACGACGTCATGGCCGAGCTCGACCTACGGGCCAGAGTGACGCGCGTTCGCTTCGGCCAGCACGACGACGTCGCGTTCGTGACCGCGGTCCGCGAGGACGCCGCCGAGTGGACCCTGCGGCGCGCATTCGCGATCGCCGCGACGCGCCGGATGCGCCTCACGTGCGTCGGCGACAACGACTGGTGCGAGCTCGTGAACCTCGTCGCGCCGGAGCACGAGCACGTGCGCGTCGAGCACGTGTCGCCGCGCGATGCGATCCCGTTCGCCGCGTTCAACCCGGGCCGCTTCGACGTCGTCGCGGTCGCGCCGCAATGGGCGGAGGGCATGGTGGAGATCTCCGCGGCGGCGGCGATGCACCGCGTCGCCGCGCATGCGCTCCTCGCCGAGCACGGACCGAGCCTGTTCGTGCCTTCGCCGGACGGCGGCTTCGCGCTCGCCGGCCACGGCGTCGTCAACCCGAGCAGCATGCTGCTTGCGGCGGCGCTGACGCTCGAGCACGGGCTTGGCGAGCCGGCAGCAGCGAAGACGCTCGCCGGCGCGGTGTCGCAGGCGCTCGTCGACGAGCCGGTGCGCTTCGGCGTCCGCGCCTCGACGCGCGAGTTCACGAGCCGCGTCCTCGGCGGCTTCCAGATGTCGATGCGGAACGCCGAGTTCTGGCCGGAGACGGTGTGAAGGGAAACGGCGCAGACGCGATCCTGCGGTCGCTCGAAGCAGAGGGGGTGGACGTCGCCTTCGGCTTGCCCGGAGGCGCCATCCTTCCCCTCTACGACGCGTTCGCGCGCGGCACCACCGTGCGCCATGTGCTCGCGCGCCACGAGCAGGGCGCGGGGCACATGGCGGAGGGGTACGCGCGCGCCTCCGGCCGTCCCGGCGTCGCGATCGCCACCTCCGGGCCGTGTGCGACGAACCTCGTCACGCCGATCGCGGACGCATGGATGGACTCGACCCCGCTCGTGTGCATCACCGGGCAGGTGCGGTCGAACCTCATCGGCAGCGACGCCTTCCAGGAATGCGACATCACCGGCATCACGCTTCCGATCGTCAAGCATTCGTGGCTCGTCCAGGACGTGGAGGAGCTGCCACACGTGATCAAGGCGGCCTTCCATGTCGCGCGCACCGGTCGCTGCGGGCCCGTCCTCGTGGACGTCCCGCGCGACATCCAGGAAGCAGCGCTCGACTTCTCGTACCCCGACACGGTCTCCCTCCCGGGATGGAAGCCGCCCCGTCGCGGGCATGAGCGGCAGATTCTGGCTGCCGCGCATGCGATCGCCGCGGCGGAGCGGCCCATCCTCTACGTCGGGGGCGGCGTGCTGAACGGGGCCGCCACCGAGGAGTTGCGCACGCTCGCCGAGGCGGCCCGGCTGCCGGTCGTCACGACGCTGATGGCGAAAGGCGGCTTCCCCGAGACGCATGAGCTGCATGCGGGCTGGCCGGGGATGCACGGCCCGAAGTGGTCGAACTTCGCGCTGAACAAGGCCGACGTCGTCATCGCCGTCGGCTCGCGCTTCGACGACCGCGTCACCGGCAAGGTGTCGGCGTTCGCACCCGGCGCCACGGTCGTCCATCTCGACATTGAC
>DASXLN010000015.1:0-1643 GCA_036496165.1 Gaiellaceae bacterium
GCGCAGATCCGCCGCGCATTCGCGAACCGGCGCCGGGAGAAAGACGTGCTGGAGCTCCGGCTCGCCCGTGCGATGCCGCTCTGGATCGAGCACGAGATGGGGCGGAAGTCGGCGAAGGTCGTCCTCGACACCGGCACCTGCTCGATTCTCCCGACGACGTACGACGCAGCGCAGATCGTCGACCGGCTCGACGGCAAGAAGACGCTGCGCAAGCTGGGCGCCGACAGGCGCACGGCGAAGCTCTGCCGCGAGCTGCTCGCGCTCGGCGCGTTGAAGATCGTCGACTAAGTCGTCACGGTTTCGCTCCTAGCGTCTCGACGTGGCCGTGGTGCCGCTCGGATCGCTCACTATCGCAAGTGACCAGGAGCCGTAGGCTTGCTTGCACGCGCGGTCACGCATGCGCTCGTCGGCCTGGAGCCGCGCCGCGTCGAGGTCGAGGCGGACGTGCACGAGACCGGCCTGCCGGGGTTCGCGATCGTCGGCCTCCCCGACCGCGCGTGCGCGGAGGCGCGAACGCGCGTCCGGAGCGGCATCGCCTCGGCCGAGCTCGACTTCCCGCGCGGGCGCGTCACCGTCAACCTCGCGCCGGCCGGCCTGCGCAAGGAAGGCTCCGGCTACGACCTGCCGATCGCGCTCGCGCTCCTCGCCGCGTCGCGCCAGATCCCGCAGTCGGAGCTGAGCCGCCACGCCGCCGTCGGCGAGCTCGCGCTCGACGGGCGGCTCCGTCGCGTCGGCGGCGTCCTCGCAGTCGCGGAGGGCGCGCGACGGCTCGGCCTCGAGCGGCTGCTCTGTCCGCCCGAGTCGGCGCACGAGGCTGCGCTCGCGGGCGTGCAGCCGGTGCCCGTTGCGCATCTCGCAGACGCGGTCGCATATCTCCGTGGCGAGCTCGACCCGGAAGCAGTCGAGCCGCTGCCCGAGGGCGAGGCGCCCGTGCTGCCCGACCTCGCCGAGGTGCGCGGCCAGGAACGCGCGCGGCGCGCGCTCGAGATCGCCGCCGCCGGCCGGCAGAACCTCCTCTTCGCCGGGCCTCCGGGAACCGGGAAGACGATGCTCGCCAGGCGGCTCCCGTCGCTCCTGCCGCTGCTCGACGACGCGGACGCGCTCGAGGTGACGCGCATCCACTCGGTGGCGGGACTGCTCGCGCCGGAGCAGCCGCTCCTGCGCGCGCCGCCGTTTCGCGCGCCGCACCACAGCGCGTCGACGGCTGCGATCGTCGGCGGCGGCCCCGGCATCCGGCCGGGCGAAGCGAGCCTCGCGCACCACGGCGTGCTCCTGCTCGACGAGCTCGCGGAGTTCGCGCGCCCTGCGCTCGAGGCGCTGCGGCAGCCGCTCGAGGACGGGATCGTCTCAATCGCGCGCGCCGCAGGCCGCGCCGTCTTCCCGGCTCGCTTCCAGCTTGTCGCGACGATGAACCTCTGCCCGTGCGGCGCGCGCGGCGACGGCAGCGCGACCTGCTCGTGCACGACGCAGCGGCTCGCGGCCTACCACGCGAAGCTGTCGCGAGCACTGCTCGACCGCTTCGACCTCGTCGTCGCCGTGCCGCGGCCGCGCGCCGCCGAGCTCGCCGCCGGGCCGGCCGAGCCGTCGGCCGACGTCGCCGCGCGCGTCGAACGCGCGCGGATGGTGCTCGCTGTGTCGCCGCT
>DASXLN010000016.1:0-9496 GCA_036496165.1 Gaiellaceae bacterium
GTCCCTCGATCTCCCGAGGCGTGGAAAGGTCGGCGCCGACGTCGAAGAGCTCGTTCTGAATGCGCATGAGCGGAGTACGGAGCTTGCGCGGGAGATCGCCCGCGAGGATGACGCCGATCTGCGAGTTGAGCTCGTCCACCATCCCGTACGCGACGACGTGCGGATCGAGCTTCGACACGCGCGAGCCGTCACCGAGGCTTGTCTGCCCGGCGTCGCCGCCGCGCGTGTAGATCTTCGTCAGACGGACGGGCTCGTCGCGATTCCGCATCAACCGCTCCGCGCCTCGACCGCCGACTGCTGCAGCTCGAGAATCGAGCGCGCGATCACGAGCCGCTGGATCTCGCTCGTTCCCTCGTAGATCTCGGTGATCTTCGCGTCGCGGTAGTAGCGCTCGACCGGAAACTCCTTCGTGTAGCCGTAGCCGCCGAGGATCTGGATCGCCTCTCTCGTCTGCCTGCGGGCGACCGACGATGCATAGAGCTTCGCCTTCGCACCCGCCTCCATGTGCGGCTTGTCGTTCGGCTTCAGCCAGGCAGCCCGGTGGACGAGCAGGCGCGCGGCCGCGATCTCGGTCGCCATGTCGGCGAGCTTGTGCTGGATCGCCTGGAACTTCGAGATCGGCCGGCCGAATGCGTGCCGCTCCTTCGCGTACTCGCGCGCGACGTCGTACGCCGCCTGCGCGATGCCGACCGCCTGCGCGGCGATGCCGATGCGGCCGCCGTCGAGCGTCGCCATCGCGACGCGGAAGCCGTGGTTCTCCTCGTGCAGGAGGCGGTCGCGGCCGACGAGCGCGCCCTCGACGACGAGGTCGTTCGTCGCCGACGAGTTGAGCCCGAGCTTCTCCTCGTCGCGCGTGATGCGCACGTGCTCGGCGTCGAGGACGAACGCGGAGACGCCGCGTGCGCCGGCCGTCTGCTCGTCGGTGCGCGCGAAGAGCAGGAACGTGCCGGCGTAGCGGCCGTTCGTGATCCACTGCTTCGCGCCGGTAATGCGCCAGCCGTCGCCGTCCGGCTCGGCGCGCGTGCGCAGCGCTCCCGCGTCCGATCCGGCTTCCGGCTCCGTCAGCGCGAACGCGCCCAGATGCTCGCCGCGCGCGAGCGGCGGGACGAAGCGCGACTTCTGCTCATCGGTGCCGAACGCGAGCAGCGGCAGCGTCACCGCGCTCGTGTGCACGGCGACCGTCACCCCCACGCCGGCATCGGCGCGCGAGAGCTCCTCGAGCACGAGGACGTACGAGAGAAAGTCGGCGCCGGCGCCGCCGTACTCCTCCGGCACGCACGTCCCCATCAGGCCGAGGTCGGCGAGCTTGCCGAAGAGCTCGCGCGGGAACGCGTGCTCGCGGTCCCAGGCGGCCGCGTGCGGCTCGATCTCGTGGGCGGCGAACTCGCGCGCGAGCTCCTGGATCTCCCTCTGCTCCGGGGCCAGCTCGAAATCCACATCGGAAGCGTAGTCGTACAGTTCACGCATGATCGCCGCGCCGCCCCCGACCTCCCCGCCGGCGATCGTCCGGGCCTGGAGTGCCGCGCTCAACCGAGACGACAACGCCGCGGCCGCGAAGCTGTTCGCTCCGAACGCGCGGATCGTCCAGGGGCCCCTCGACGTCCGGCTGACGTCGCCGAAGCTCGCGCTCGCGTTCAACGCGTCGCTGCCGTGCGCGGGCCGAATCGTCGGAATCACCGTGCGGGGCGACACTGCCGTCGCGACCTTCGTCCTCGGCCACCGACCCAAACACACGTGCAACGCCGCCCGCGGCGAGAAGGCGGCGGCAGCCTTCGTCGTCCGCAACGGGAGGATCGTCCTCTGGGAGCAGGTCGCCGTGCCGAAGAAGCTCGGCGCTCCGCCCGCCTAGGCCGCGGCGCGGTATGCAGCGAGCAGGCGCGGCTCGCAGTCGTGGAATGCCTCGACCACGACCGGGTCGAACTGGCGTCCCGACTCGGCGAAGATCTCCTCGCGCGCGGCGTCCCATCCGGCGGCGCGGCGGTAGGGCCGGTCGCTCGTCATCGCGTCGAGCGTGTCGGCGACCGCGAAGACGCGCGCGCCCAACGGCGCCTCGTCCGCGCGGAGGCGGTCCGGATAGCCGCGGCCGTCCCAGCGCTCGTGATGCGAGCGAACGACGCGGATGCCCTCGCCCTGCAGAAGGGCGACGCCCGCGAGCATCTGCTCGCCGAGCAGCGTGTGCTGCTGCATGCGCGCCCGTTCCATCGGGTTGAGCGGGCCGGGCTTGCGGAGGATCTCGTCGGCGATCCCGATCTTCCCGACGTCGTGCAGGAGGAACCCGTACTCGATGCCGCGGTCGCGGTCGACGAAGCCGGGGTCGATCGCGGCGAGCAATTCGAGCGCGTAGCGGACGACGCGTTGCGAGTGCTCGTGCGTGGGGGTGTCCTTCCACTCGAGCGCGGTCGCGAGCGCGGAGACCGTCTCGAGGTAGGAGCGCTCGAGCAGGGCGCGCTGCTGGCGCTCGACGGCGAGCATGTGCCGGAGGTCGCGCGCGTACAGCAGGAGCTCCTCCTCGTCGCGGCGGCCGACGGCACGCGGACGCATGGTGGGCGGCCGCGTGCCGTTCTGCGTCAGCCGCTCGACGACGGCGAGCAGCTCGAGGGGGCTGAAGGGCTTGAGCAGAAGCGCGTCGGCGCCGGCCGGCTCGGCGACGTCGGCGCCGGTCAGCATGACGACGGGAATTGCGCGCGTCTCGGGTGCGATCTTCAGACGGCGGCAGAGCTCGGCGCCGTCCATGCCCGGCATGCGCAGGTCGAGGACGATCACGTCCGGCCGCGCTCGCGCGATGGCGGACTCGGCCTCCCGTGCGGAGGCGGCCTCGTCCACCGTCACCTCGCTGCTCTCGAGCGTGACGCGAAGGAGCTCGCGCATCGCGGGCTCGTCGTCGACCAGCAGGATTCTCATCCCCAGGTTCTGCATTTCGGCAGACGGGGCCACGCGTATGAGTCCCCCAAACGGGTTATACGTGCTCGAAGAAGCCGCGCCCGGACTTGCGGCCGAGCCGTCCCTGCTGCACGTATTCGCGGAGGAGCGGGCACGGGGCGTACTTCTCGTCGCCGAGCCCGTGGTGGAGCACTTCCATGATGGCGACGCAGGTGTCGAGGCCGATGAGGTCGGCGAGCGCGAGCGGGCCCATCGGATGGGCGAAGCCGAGCGTTGCGACGGTGTCGATCGCCTCGGCGTCGGCGACGCCGTCCTGGAGGGCGTAGACGGCCTCGTTGATGAACGGCATGAGGATCCGGTTGGAGACGAAGCCGGGGAAGTCGCGCACCTCGGCCGGCGTCTTTCCGAGGTCGCGCGCGAGGGCGACGACGGCGGTCGCCGTCTCGTCGGAGGTGTCCTGGCCGCGGATGACCTCGACGAGCTTCAGGACCGGGACCGGGTTGAAGAAGTGCATGCCGATGACGCGGTCGGGGCGTCGCGTCGCGGCGGCGAGGGTGGAGATGGGGATCGACGAGGTGTTCGAGGCGAGGACTGCTTCGGGCGGGAGCGTGGCGTCGGCGCGGCGGAAGAGCTCCTCCTTTGCGGAGGCGTCCTCGACGATCGCCTCGATCATGAGGTCGGCGGCGACGAGGTCGTCGACGGGAGTGATGCGGGCGAGCGTGGCGTCAACGTCGGCGTCGAGGCGCCCGAGACTCTTTCGCATGGCGGCGAGCCCGCGGTCGACGGCGCCCGGGTAGGGGTCGTGCAGGCTGACGCGGCGCCCGGAGGCCGCGACCACCTGCGCGATGCCGGCACCCATCTGCCCCGCGCCAACCACCAGAACATGATCGAACTGCACCCGCGGAGGCTATCCAGCACAGCCACGGCCGGTACCACGTACCGCTACACACTCGTTACGGAGCTCTGCCGACGTCGTCACGGATGGGCACGCATCCTCTTCCCCGTGCCGAGACGTCCGAGGGATACCGCGGCCGGACTCTTCCATGTGTACACGCACGTGGTGTGGGGCTACTCGGCGTTCTTCGGCGACGACCGCGACCGAATCGAGTTCGTTCGACACCTCAGCAGAGTCTCCGCGTGGGACGGTTTCACGTGCATCGCGTTCTGCCTCATGGGCAACCACCACCATCTCATCGTCGAGGTCGACGACGGGGCTCTTCCGCCCGCGATGCGGGCGTTGAACCTCGCGTACGCACGCGCCTTCAACGGCCGCTACGGATTACGCGGACACGTGCAATTCGACCGATACGGCTCGCGAAGAATCCTCGGCGACGATGACCTTCTCAGGCGCTATGCATACCTCGCGAACAATCCCGTCGAGGCGGGCCTCTGCGAGACCGCAGCGGACTGGCTCTGGAGCAGCCACGCCGGCACGATCGGGACGCAGTCCGCATTTCCCTTCGTCGATCCGACGCGTCTCTTCGACGCGTTCCGCTGGACTCCGGGAGACCGTCGCGACGCGCTCCGCCGCTACGTCGACCTGTGCCGGAAGTCGGGAAAATACACGGCGATGTCGTGACACCGACGAGGCGGTACGTGGTACCGGCCGTGGTGGCTAGAGGGGGCTAGGTCTCGATGAGCAATGCGTCGCCCTGGCCGCCGCCGGAGCAGATGGCCGCCAGGCCGAGGCCGCCGCCGTTGCGGCGCAGGTCGTGGACCATCGTTCCGAGAATGCGGCCGCCGCTTGCGCCGATCGGATGGCCGAGAGCCACCGCACCGCCGTTCACGTTCACGATCTCCTCGTCGGCGCCGAGCATCTTCGTCGAGTTGGACGCGACCGACGCGAACGCCTCGTTGATCTCGACGCGCTTCACGTCGCCGATCGTCTTGCCGGCACGCTCGAGCGCGATCGTCCCCGCCTTCGCGGGCGTCCGCGCGAGAAACGCGAAATCGTCGGCGGCGTAGCCCTGCGCAACGACCGTCGCCAACACGTCGAGCCCGCGCCGCGTCGCAAACTCCTCCGAGCAGACGACGACGCACGATGCGCCGTCGTTCACGCCCGGCGCGTTCCCCGCGGTCGTCGTCCCCTCCGGGTCGAACACCGGCTTCAGCGCCGAAAGCCTCTCGTACGTCGTATCGCGGCGCACGCTCTCGTCCTTCGTCAGCTCCCCCACCGGAACGATCTCGTCGTCGAACCGTCCGGCATCCTGCGCCGCCGCCGCGCGCTCGTGCGAGCGCAGCGCCCACCGATCCTGATCCTCCCGCGAGATGCCGAGCTCGCGCGACACGAACGACGCCTGCTCGACCATGTGCCGCCCGTCGAACGTCGACGTGAGACCGTCATGCGTCATCAGATCGATCAGCGTCCCGTCACCGAGGCGATACCCGAAGCGCGCCTGCTCGAGGATGTACGGCGCGTTCGACATCGACTCCATGCCGCCGGTGACGACCACCTCGACGTCCCCCGCGCGGATCATCGAGTCGGCGATCTCGACCGCGCGGAGCGACGACGCGCACACCTTGTTGACTGTGTCCGCCGGCACCTCGACCGGGATCCCCGCGCCGACCGCCGCCTGCCGCGCCGGCGCCTGGCCGGCGCCGCCCTGCAACACCTGCCCCATGATCACGTACTCGACCTCGCCCGGCTCGATCCCGGCCCGCTCGAGGCCCGCACGGATCACGATCGCCCCGAGCTCGGTGGCGGCGTGCCCCTTCAGCCCGCCGCCGAGACGAGCGAACGGCGTCCGGACGGCGGAAACGATGACCGTTCTGCTCATCCGGCCAGCCTAGCCCGACGAGGCGCGTTGGCGGCCCGGTGTCCAAGAGCCGGGCCGCCACGCCGAAGCCGGGTCAAATTCTCCCCCAACCCTTGCTTGCGGCGACAGGGGTGGGCCGCGGCTTCTTGACAATTGTATCTCCGATTCAGTCACGCGGCAAAACCCAAATAGGTCTACTTTGGGGACGTGCGCCGCCGACTCACGCTCCTGGCCGCGGCGACGCTTTGCGCCGGCGCTGCGGCGACGACCGCCGCCGCCCTCCGCGCCGACGACCCGCTCCAGAGCCAGCAGTGGTATCTGGCCGCCATCGGGGCGGACCGGTCCACCCCGCCCGGCCCCGGCATCCCGCTGACGCTCGTCGACAGCGGCGTCGACGCGTCCCAGCCGGACATGTCCGGCCGCCCGGCCACGACGTACCTGAACGACCAGACAGTCACCGGCGCAGGCGAGTTCCACGGCACGGAGGTCGCCTCCGTCGCCGCCGCGCCCGCGAACGGGACCGGCATCGTCGGCGTCTACCCGCAGGTGAAGCTCGCCGTCTGGGACGCGACCCCGACCGCCGGGACGATCGACGCCGCGTCGCTCGCCGCCGGCATCGCCGCCGCGCCGTGCCCCGGCGTCATCAATCTCAGCTTCGGCGCGACGTCGCAGGGGAAGGCCGTCGACGGCGCCGTCGTCGCCGCGCAGCGCCGAGGCTGCCTCGTCGTCGCCGCCGCCGGCAATCTCGGGGCCCAGGGCAACCCGACCGTCTACCCCGCCGCCGACTTCCACGTCCTCGCCGTCGGCGCGAGCGACCAGTCGGGCGCGACTGCGCTGTTCTCGTCCACCGGCCGCTGGGTGGATCTCCTCGCGCCCGGCGTCGGCATCGAGGTCGACACGACGCTCGAGCACGACCCGAGCGGCAACGCGAAGGACAACGGCACGAGCTTCTCGGCGGCCATGGTCGCGGCCGCCGCAGCGTGGGTCTGGACCGAGCGCCCGAAGCTCTCCGCCGCGCAGGTCGCGACGCTGCTGAAGGGAACGGCGCAGAACGGCGTCCTGAACGTCGCCGCTGCGCTCTCCGCCCCCACCCCGGTGAACGACCCGCGCGAGCCGAACGACACCCTCGCGGAGGCCGCGTCGCAGAAGCCGCTCCGCCTTCCGCTGCGCATCGCCGGGACGCTCGACGCCGTGAAGGACCCGAACGACCTCTACCGGATCTCGATCCCGAAGCACACGCGCGTGCGACTGACGGTGACCGGTCACGCCAAGGCCCGGCTCGTCGGCTCATACGTCCAGGTGACGCTCGCCCACAACGCGGCGAGCGCGACCTACACGTTGAGCGTCAAGACCGGCTGAGCAGGTCGTTCGCCCAGCTGAGCAGCAGCGTCGCGTAGGCGGCGGTGATCGTCTTGCCGCTCGCGCTCTGCACTGCGCTGATGAAGACCGGCAGCTTCGCGTGCGCGCTGTTGCCGTTCATCGCGCTCTGCAGCGTCGCGATCAAGCTCGACGCCGTTGCCGACGCGATGTAGCCGCGCGCGACGCCGTCGTTCACCGCGTTGACGAGACCCTTCAGCGTCGCGTGCACCTGGAAGGTGAGCGTCACCGTCGTCACGTTGCCGACCCTGTCGGCGACCGTGATCGTCACTGTGTTGGTGCCGGCCAGGAGCGAGTCGACGTCGATCGTCTTCGAGCCGCTCGAGGAGACGACGCCGCTGCCGCCGTCCGAAGCCGTCCACGTCAGCGTGATCGGCGTGCCGACGTCGTACCACGTGCCGTTGTTCGCCGCGGCGAGCGATGCAACGACCGTCGGCGGTGTCGTGTCCTTCAGCCACGGCGCCCCGGCGACCGTCGTCGAGTTTCCGTTCACATCGGTCTCGTGGACGCTCGCATTGAGCACGCCGTCGCCGAGTGCACCGACGTTCACGGTGAGCGTGACCGTCCCCGAGCCGTTGAGGATGACCTCGCCCGTGAGCGTGTGCCCGAGCGGATCGACGATCGTCCAGTCGGCGACCGTCCCGGTCGGCCCGGTGATCGTCAGCGGCATGGCCACGTTCACCGGCACGGTCGGGTCGAGGACGGTCGGCTCGATGAACGCGGGCGCGAGGGCGGCGGCAGTCGTGGCACCGGCGGGCGTGTCGAAGATCAGCGTCCCGGCCGTGCGCAGGACGTCGCGCTTGGCGTGGCCGTTGCCGGCCTGCGGGTCGCGCGGGCCGCCGTGGTCGATCGAGAGCCCGATCTCTGCGGCCGCGGTGTCGCCGCCGAGCAGCGGGTCGGCACCTTCGCTCAGCGCCAGCGCGATGATGATGTTCTGCACGGCGGGAGCCTGCGCGCGGTCGACGGTGGCCATGCCGAACGGGCTGAACGGCACGAGGAAGCTGTTGTACTCGCCGCCCCAGTCGATCAGCCGGTCGCCGCCGGTGTTCGCCTCGAGGACGTCGAGGCCGCCGCCGCCGTAGGCGAAGTCTTCCCACGACGGGTTCGTGTCGGGCTGGTCGTTGAGGCCGGCGTCGGTGTTGAGGTTGTCGTCCGCGTTCATCAGGTCATTGCCCAGGCCGCCGAACATCGAGTCGCGCCCGGTGCCGCCGACGAGCCAGTCGTTGCCCGTGTCGCCGAACAGGTGATCGTTGCCGTCGGTCGGCACCGGCGAGTAGGTCGAGCCCACGTACCACTGCGTGTCGAGCGGGCCGTCGTTCGCGTCGAAGTTCAGGAACCAGTCGAGGTAGAGGCCGGCCTTGTTCTCCGACAGCGCCTCGGTCGAGGTGTCGATCGCGCCCTTGTACAGCGCGCCCGTCCCCGGCCTCAGCAGGATCTTGCGCAGCGGATCGTTCGGGTCGTATTGCGCCTGGTAGGTCAACGTCGGGCTGTAGCCGAGCGCGTTGCCCGGGTTGAACGGGTGGTACCAGTCGGTCCGGATGTCGGCCTGGAGCAGGTTCCCGTTCGCGTCGTAGTTGTTCGCGTACGACTGGACCGGAGCCTCGGCGCCGGACATCGCGTCGTCGCCCGAGCCGCCGTGGATCGAGTCGTTCCCGAGCCCGCCGTAGATGATGTCGTTCGCGTTCTGCGGCGTCGGGCCGAGATCGTACGGGGTCATGAACGCGGTGTAGATCAGCGTGCCGGCCGGGTTCACGACGACCTGCTGGCCCGTCCCCTGCGCGTTGAGCGTGGTCGTCAGACCGTCGGTCGGGTCGGTGAGCGCCGCGATCCCGTTCAGCGGCTCGGCAGTGCCCTCGAGGCTCGCGAGGATGCGCCCGTCGTCACCGAGGATGCCGTCGTCGCCGTTGCCGCCGGAGATCCAGTCGTTGCCGCGGCCGCCGACGATCGAGTCGTTCTGACCATCGCCGTAGAGGACGTCGTTGCCGGCGCCGCCGTAGATGAAGTCGTCGCCGGACTCGCCGTGGATCTCGCTCGCCCCGCCGATGACGAGCGGAGTGTCCGGGTTGCCTTCGACGTAGTCGATCAGCGTCACCGCGCGCGGGATGACACCGGCGACGTAGTTGAAGGTCAGGAAGTGGCCGCTCGAGACGCCGTTCGTACCGACGAGGTCGTAGATCAGGCCATTGTTGGCGACGATCGCGTCGGAGTCGTTCGAGTGCCCGTTCGCCGACGTGTCACCCGCGTTGTCGTATGAGATCTGCGTGCCGGAGCCGCCGAAGAGCAGGTTCGAGCCGTCGGGCCGCTGCGCCTGCGTCGTCTGCCCGAAGAGGTTCGAGCTGCCACCGATGATGTTGTCCTGGCCCTGGTTGCCGAGGATCGTGTCGTTGCCGGCGCCGCCTTCGATGTAGTCGTTGCCGTCGGTGGCGAGGTTGTCGACCGACGGGTTGACGAAGAGGAAGTTGGAGGTGTCGCGGCAGGCGCCG
>DASXLN010000017.1:0-6456 GCA_036496165.1 Gaiellaceae bacterium
ACGTCGGTCGTGAGCGCGGCGGCCCCGATGAGGACCACGAGGAAGAGCACGGTCATGAGCAAGGCCTGGCCGCTCTCGTCACGAAGACGTGTCCTCATTCGAGCCGGTCCGTCATCGTGCTCTGCAGGTTCCCGGACGAGATCGCCCAGCCGAGGACGTTGATCGAATACGGGTAGACGACCGTGACCGTGAGCGTGCTGCCGGAGTGCGTGAAGGTCGGGTCGCCCGGATCGGCAACCGTGACGCGGCCGGTCAGGTCGAGCCCGCCTGCTGCGGACTGCGCAGCGGCTTGAATGTCTGCGACGGTGACACCGCCGACGCGCGCCTCGACGGCCTGCCGTGCGGCGGCGCGGGCGGCGTCGGTCACTGCGAGGTAGTGGTTGAACGCGACGCCCGCCTGCACGATGGCGAGGAGCAGCGCGATGAGCACGGGCGCCACGAGTGCGAACTCGACGGCGGCTTGCCCGTGTTCCTCATGCAGACCGATGCGGCGTCGGCGTGTCATGTCGGTGGAGACCTGGTGGTGGGCCGCCTCGGAGCCGGCCCACCACCTGCGGTCCGTGTGTTTCGTCCTCTCCGGCCCCTACAGCGCGCTGACGAGGGAGTTGAGGGCGGTGTTGATCTTGCCGCCGAGCAGGCCGATGGCGACGATGCAGACGGCTGCGATCAGCGCAAGGATGATGCCGTACTCGGCCATTGCCTGGCCTTCCTCGCGCTTCATGTTGTCCTTGACCCACTGGAACAGGAACGACGCGAACATTTCTTTCACCTCACGAGTCGAAGTTGCATTGCGCTAGAGCTGCGAGACGGCCGCGTTGAACAACTGAAGGGCCGCCGCGCCGAGTGACGAAAAGACGAGGACGAGCGTTGCGGCGATGAGCCCGAGAATCACGGCGTATTCGGCCATCGCCTGGCCGTCCTCCCCCCGGACGATGCGAAGACTGATGTGCCCCCTACCTCCCTTCGAGCAATGGTGCTTCCGGATGTGAACGAACGTGTGGATGTCCGCTATGAGGGCAACACGTCGCGGCTTCTTTCGCGTTCTGCGAAAGATCACCCGAAGGGGTTAGGAGGACTAGTGTGTGCGCGTGTCTCGGCTCATGACGACGGACGGCGCAGTCGTGTGTGCGCGGTGCGCCGTCGCGTCGAGCTGGTCGAAACGACTCGTCGGTCTGATGGGTCGACGGTCGCTCGCAGCCGACGAGGGAATGCTCTTCCCGCACACCGGCTCGATCCACATGTTCTTCATGCGGTTCCCGATCGACGCCGTCTTCTGCGATCGCGACCTTCGCGTCGTGAAGGTCGTCGCGGGACTGAAGCCGTGGCGAACCGCGTCCGCGCGCGGTGCCAAGGTGACGATCGAGCTCCCCGTCGGCGGCGCCGGCCGGGTCCAGCCCGGCGACGGGCTCCTGCTCGAGGAATAGTCGGGGCGCCGAGATTCGAACTCGGGACCTCCAGTCCCCCAGACTGGCGCGCTAACCAGGCTGCGCCACGCCCCGTTGCGACCACCGTATCAACCGCCGCGAAAGAATCGCCGGCGTGTGCCGCTCTTACCGGCCATGGCGGTGCGTCGACCAGCGTCCACGGTCAGCATCCTGCGGCGCACCTCCGAGCTTCTCGTCCTCGTCGTCGCGCCCGCCTACATGAACATCGTGATGCTCGTTCTCGAGCCGCGCGTCCGCGGCGGAGGAGCATACGACTTTCGCATGGCGTTCCTTCCGGCCGCGCGTGCGGTCGTCCACGGACGGTCCCCGTTCGGTCCGGCAACGGTGGCGGCACTTCGGCCGGGAACGGCATTTGTCTATCCACCCATCACCGCGTACGTGTTCGCACCGTTCACGTGGGTCCCCACCGTGGTCGCGGTCTACGCCGTTTCACTCCTGATGCTCGCCTGCGTGCCGGCGACGCTCTACCTCCTCGGCGTGCGTGACTGGCGCTGCTACGGAGCCGGCCTGCTCTGGGCTCCGGTGTGGGAATCCGTGCGCCTCGGAGCGTTGAGCATCCCGCTGGCTCTGCTCGTCGCGCTCGCGTGGCGGTACCGACACCGCGCGATGCCGGTTGCCGCGGCCCTCGGCGGGGCGGTCGCGCTCAAGCTCTTCCTCTGGCCGTTCGCGGTGTGGCTCGCCGCAACCCGCCGCTGGAAAAGCCTCGTCGCAGCCGGGCTCGTGGCGGGGGCGCTCGTTGTCGTTCCATGGGCCGTCCTCGGCTTCGCCGGCCTGACCGGGTATCCGCACCTCCTCAGCGTTCTGTCGTCGATCGAGGCGCCCGAGAGCTATACGGTCGCAGTCATCGTCAAGAAGGCCGGCTTCGGATGGCGCCCCGGCGAGATCGCCGGGTACGCGGCCGGTCTCCTCCTCCTCGCCGCTGCCGCCCGCGCCGGTGCGCGACGCCAAGATCGCACCTCCTTCATCCTCGCCATCGCGGCCGCACTCGTCCTCAGCCCGATCGTCTGGATCCATTACTTTGCGCTCCTGCTGGTCCCGGTCGCGATCATGAGCCCCTCGTTCGGAATCGCCTGGATCCTCCCCGTCGTGCTCTTCGCGTTCCCGATCACGCCCGGCGCCGCGTCCTGGCAGGCGATCGCGACCGCGCTCGCGATCGCATCGGCGACGCTCGTCACGAGCGCCGGATACTCGTTGCCGGGTCGGATCCTGCGACCGGCGCCGACGTCCTGAAGCACCACGAAGCCTGGGCGGTCGCCGCGGTCGCCGCCGTCGTCGGTGCACTCGGCGTCGTCGGGTCGGACGCGCTCTGGCTCGTTCCGCTCGGGCGGCTCGTCGCGCACGGGCACCTCCCGGGCTCGATCCCGTTTGCGACCGCGCCGACGCACGGATGGCACGACGTTCCCGCCGGCGCGGAGCTCACGTTCTGGGCGCTCTACCGCGCGCTCGGCGGGATCCGCGGGATCGTGCTCGCCCAGGCCGTGGGCGTCGCGATCGGGTTCGGCGCGCTCGCGCACGGGCTCCGGCGGCAGGCCGGACCGGGTGCGGCGCTCGCCGTCGCACTCGTCGTGCTCGCCGGGTGCATCCCAGCCGTCGCCGTGGCCGGCGTCCAGCTCTTCTCGGTCGCACTGTTCGGCGTGCTGCTGTTGTTGCTCGAGCTCGAGTACCGCATCTGGCTCGCGGTTCCCCTCATCGCGCTCTGGGGGAACCTGCACGGCGGCGTGCTCGTCGGCCTCGGTCTGCTCGCGTGTTACGCCGTCTTCCACCGGCGGCGTGCACTGCCCGTCCTGGCGGCATCGATTCTCGCCGTCTTCGCGAACCCGGCACTCTGGAGCACGCCGAGGTACTACGACGCCGTCTTTCACACCGCGGTCGCGCGCGAGGGCAAGGGCATGTGGGGCCCCCTCGGCGCGTCGGGCTTCGACGTCATCCTGATCGTCGCCGGGATCCTGCTGCTCGCCGCGGTCGCGCGCCGTCCCGACGTTCGGCTCTGGGAAGCGATCGCCCTGCTCGGGCTCGCGGCGGGAACGGCGCACGCAGCCCGCACCGGCACGTTCTTCCTCTTCGTCGCCGCGTATCCGGCAGCACGCGGTCTCCGACTGCCGGCGCCCCGGCCGGCGCTCGTCACCGGCGCAGCGATCGTGTCGACGCTCGTCGCGTTCGCGCTCGTCGCCAAGGGGCCGATCGACCCCGGCTCGAGACGCCTTGCAACGGAGGCGGCGCGTTCCGGCGCGCCCGTTCTTGCGGATCCCATCCTCGGCCAGCAGGTCGCGCTCGCCGGCGGCCGCGTCTGGGTCGACAACCCGGTCGACGCGTTCCGCCGCGCCGACCAGCAGCTCTATCTCGACTGGCTCGACGGGAAGCCGAGCGGCGCCTCGGCCGTCGGCCACGCGCAGCTCGTCCTCGTGAGGCCGACCTCGAAGGCCGGTCGCCGGGCGGCGCGCGACGCGCGCCTCGCGCGGATCGCCGCCGACGCGCACGCCGTGCTGTACCGCGTCAGCGGCGGATGAGGTTCTTCACGAAGAACAACAGGTTCGCCGGCCGCTCGCCGAGCCGGCGCATGAGGTACGGGTACCACTCCGGACCGTACGGGGTCGCGACGAGCATCGTGTACCCGCGCGCGGCGAGATCCTGCTGGAGCCGCGGCCGCACGCCGTAGAGCATCTGGAACTCGAGGCGGTCTCGCTCGATCCCCCGCTCCGAGGTGAAGCGGATCGCGTGCTCGATCAGCCGCTCGTCGTGCGTCGCGATCGCAGTGTAACCGTCTCCGGAGAGCGAGGCCTCCAGCAGTCGGACATACGCGGTGTCGACGTCGGCCTTGCTCGGATACGCGATCTCCGGCGGCTCGAGGTAGGCGCCCTTGACGAGGCGAAGGTTCGGTCGCAGCGGCAGAAGCGCCGCCAGATCGTCCTCGCTCCGGTACAGGTATGCCTGCAGCACCGTGCCGACATTGTCGAGCCCGCGCTCGCGCAGGCGCCGGTAGATGCGCAGCGTCGCGTCGACGAACTCCGACTGCTCCATGTCGATCCGGATGAAGCTCCCGAGCTCGACGAGCCTCTCGACGTTTCGGTACGCGAGCTCCTCGTCGAGCTCGAGCCCGAGATGCGTCAGCTTCAGCGCGACGTTCGTGCGCAGCCCTTCGTCGGCGATCCGCGCGATCACCTCCTCGTACTCAGACACGACAACGTCCGCCTCCGCCTCGTCGCGCACGCCTTCGCCGAGGAGCGTCGTGTTCGCAGACATTCCCCGGTCGTTGAGGCTGCGCAATACGGGGATGCAGTCGTCGAGCGTCTCGCCGGCGACGAAGCGCCCGGCGCCGAGCCGCATACCGTGGCGCCGTACGAGCCGCTGGACGCGTGGACTGTCGGCAGCAGCGAGGATCGCGCTGCGCATTGCGTGGTTCGCTCTCGCAGCGAGGGCCATTCGCGTGGCGAGACTACGCGATAGGCTCGGGACATGCGGGTCGAGGAAAAGGCGTCAGCCGCAGAGGTTCTCGCGGCGCGCGAGCGGTACGTGCCGCGCGGCATCTCCGCCTCCGACCTCGTCGTCGCCCGCGCCTGGGGCGCCCGCATCTGGGATGCGGACGGCCGGGAGTACCTCGACTTCGCCGGCGGGATCGCCTGCCAGAACCTCGGGCACGGGCCGGCCGGCGTCGTCCGCGCCGTCCACGAGCAGGTCGACCGCTACCTCCACCAGTGCTTCATGGTGGGCGTCTACGAGCCGTACATCGAGGTGTGCCGGCGGCTCGACGAGCTGTGGCCCGGTGAGGCGGCGACGAAGTCCATCCTCGTCAATTCCGGCGCCGAGGCGGTCGAGAATGCGGTCAAGATCGCGCGCGTCGCCACCGGCAGGCCCGGTGTCGTCGTCTTCGACCGCGCGTTCCACGGCCGCACGACGCTGACGATGGCGATGACGTCGAAGCTCGTCTACAAGCAGGGCTTCGGCCCGCTCGCACCCGCGGTGTACCGCGCGCCGGCGCCGTATCCGTACCGCGGCGTCAGCGTCGAGGATGCGCTCGCCGGTCTCGACCTCCTCTTCAAGCAGGACGTCGACCCCGCTGAGGTCGCATGCATGGTGCTCGAGCCCGTCCAGGGCGAGGGCGGGTTCATCCCGATGCCCGCCGAGTTCGTCCGCGCGCTGAAGGAGCGCTGCGAGCGGCACGGCATCCTCTACGTCGACGACGAGGTGCAGGCCGGCTGCGGCCGCACCGGCACCGTCTGGGCGATCGAGCGCCTCGACGTCGAGCCGGACCTCATCGTCGCCGGCAAGACCCTCGGCGGCGGGCTCCCGCTCGCGTCCGTCACCGGGCCTGCGTCGATCATGGACGCCGTCCATCCCGGCGGCCTCGGCGGGACATTCGGCGGCAACCCCGTCGCGTGCGCCGCTGCCGCAGCCGTGCTGGACGAGCTGAGCGCCCCCGGGTTCCGCGAGCGCGCGGACCAGATCGCGACACTCCTGCGCCGGCGACTCGACGAGATCGCCGCACGCAGGCCGGTCGTCGGCGAGGTGCGCGGCCTCGGCGCGATGCTCGCGCTCGAGCTCGTCGAGCGGAACGCCGCCGCCGCGAAGCGTGTCGTCACCCGCGCGCGCGAGCGCGGCCTCGTTCTTCTTTCGTGCGGGCTCGACGGCAACGTCATCCGCCTGCTGCCGCCGCTCTCGGCCACCGACGACGAGCTCGAGCGCGGCCTCTCGATCCTCGATGAATCGCTTGGCGACGCAGGCCCCGTCTAGGCGCCGCTTGTCGGCGCCGATTTCAGGACGCGCGGGTTTCCCGCGCGTCCGTCTTAACTGCACGCCTGAAAAGCTGCATGGTCCAAGCAACGGCGCGTAGAACGGGCGAGGTCGCCGCTCCGGCCCAGGCACCGGCGGTTCGGCTCTCCGGCATCCGCCGCGTCTACGGCGACGTCGTCGCCGTCGACCATGTCGACCTCGACATCCCGACGGGCGAGTTCTTCACGATGCTCGGGCCGTCGGGATCCGGGAAGACGACGACGCTCCGCGTCATCGCCGGGTT
>DASXLN010000018.1:0-2133 GCA_036496165.1 Gaiellaceae bacterium
GTAGCCGCCCTGGTAGAGGAGATCGACGATGAGCTTCAGCTCGTTGAGGCACTCGTAGTACGCGATCTCCGGCTGGTATCCCGCCTCGACCAGAACGTCGAAGCCGGCCTGCACGAGCGCGGGAACGCCGCCGCAGAGCACGGCCTGCTCGCCGAAGAGGTCGCTCTCGGTCTCCTCTGCGAACGTCGTCTCGAGCAGTCCGACGCGCGCGCAGCCGATGCCGACGCCGTACGCGAGCGCGAGGTCGTGCGCGTTGCCGCTCGCGTCGCGATGGACGGCGACGAGGCCGGGCGTGCCGGCCCCCGAGACGTACAGCTCACGCACCCGGTGACCGGGCGCCTTCGGCGCGACCATGATCACGTCGTGCCCCTCGGGCGGGTCGATGCGCCCAAAGTGGACGTTGAGCCCGTGCGCGAACAACACGGCCGCGCCCGGCTCGAGATTCGGTGCGATCTCTTCGTCCCACACCTGCTTCTGCACGTGGTCGGGCAGGAGGATCGCGACGACCTGCGCGCCGCGCACCGCCTCCGGAATGGAGCGAACCTCGACGCCTGCATCCTCGGCACGCTCGCGCGACGGGCCTTCACGCAGGCCGACCTGTACCTCGACGCCGCTGTCGCGCAGGTTGAGCGCGTGCGCGTGCCCTTGGCTGCCGTAGCCGATGACTGCGACCTTGCCGGAGAGAAGATCGAGATCGCCCTCGCGATAGATGGTTGCCACTGTGGTGCTCCTTTCAGGCGAGGACGTGCTGCCTCGGTCGGTTTCTGTTCGGACGGTGGGCGCGGCCGAGGCCGATGCGCCCGGTGCGGACGAGCTCCTGCAGCCCATGCGGACGGACGAGCTCCTCGAACGAGTCGACGTCCTCCGGCGGGCCGGTGAGCTCGAAGACGATCGAGTCCGGGCCGAGGTCGACGACGCGCGCGCCGAAGACCTCGCCGAGCGCCATCAGCTCGGCGCGCTTCGCCGGCGGCGCCGACACCTTCATGAGGACGAGCTCGCGCTCGATCGACTCGCCGGGAACGAGCTCGGCGACGCGGAGGACGTTCACGAGCTTGTGCATCTGCTTCTCGATCTGCTCGAGCGGGCTCGTCTCGCAGTCGACGCGGATGGTGACGCGCGAGACGTCGTGACGCTCGGTCGGGCCGACGGCGAGGCTCTCGATGTTGAAGCCGCGGCGCGCGAACAAGCTGGCGATGCGCATGAGCACGCCCGGCTTGTTCTCCACGAGGACGGACAGCGTGTGCTTCATACCTTGATCGCCTCCTCGAACTCGACGAGGTCGAGCGCGGCGGCGCCGGCCGGGATCATCGGGAAGCAGTGCTCGCGCGGGTCGACGCGCGCGTCGACGACGGCGGTGCGGCCGCAGGCGATCGCCTCCGCGAGCGCTCCTTCGAGGTCGTCCTCGCTCTCGACGGTGAAGCCTTCGGCGCCGTACGCGCGGGCGAGAGCCGCGTAGTCGGGCACCGTGTGCGTCAGGCGGATCTGCGAGAAGCGCTCTTCGAAGAACATGTCCTGCCACTGGCGCACCATGCCGAGGTAGCCGTTGTTGACGATGACGACGACGATCGGCAGGTCCTCGAGCACCGACGTCGCGAGCTCCTGCTGCGTCATCTGGAAGCAGCCGTCGCCGTCGACGCAGACCACGGTCGCGTCCGGCCGCGCCGCCTTGGCGCCGACCGCGGCGGGGACGCCGTACCCCATCGTTCCGAGCCCGCCCGAGGTGATGAACGAGCGCGGGCGGTCGCAGAGGAGGTACTGCATCGCCCACATCTGATGCTGGCCGACACCGGTTGTCCAGATGACGTCGTCGCGCCCGGCCGTGAGCTCCTGCAGCGTCTCGAGCACGAGCTGCGGCTTGAGCATGTCGCCGTCGTTGCGGTAGCGCAGCGGGAACGTATCGCGCCACTCGGCGATCTGTCGCAGCCACGGCTCGGTGCGGCCGGGACGGTACGCCTCGGCAACGAGGCGCCCCAGCTCCGCGAGCACGGGCTGGAGCGGCCCGACGACCGGGATGTCGGCATGCCGGATCTTCGAGATCTCGGCGGCGTCGATGTCGAGGTGCACGACGGTGGCGCCCGGCGCGAACGCGGACACCTTGCCGGTCACGCGGTCGTCGAAGCGCGCGCCGACCGC
>DASXLN010000019.1:0-15837 GCA_036496165.1 Gaiellaceae bacterium
GATCGAAGAGCCGATGGCCGCAGCGATCGGCGCCGGACTTCCCGTCGCGGAGCCGACCGGGAACATGATCGTCGACATCGGCGGCGGGACGACCGAGGTCGCAGTCATCTCGCTCGGCGGCATCGTCGTGTCGCAGTCGCTTCGCGTCGGCGGCGACGAGATGGACGAGGCGATCATCAACCACATCAAGCGCGACTACAAATTGCTCATCGGCCAGCAGACGGCGGAGGAGATCAAGCTCGAGATCGGCACTGCGTGGGACCAGAAGGAAGAGCTGCAGGCGGAAGTTCGCGGCCGCGACATGCTCACCGGTTTGCCGAAGACCGTCATCCTCACGTCGGAGGAGATCCGCCGCGCGCTCGACGAGCCCGTCACGCAGATCATCGAAGCGATCAAGTCGACGCTCGACAAGACGCCGCCGGAGTTGGCCGCCGACATCATGGATCGCGGCATCGTCCTCGCAGGCGGCGGCGCGCTCCTCACAGGCCTCGACGAGCGGCTCCGCCACGAAACGCAGATGCCGGTGCACCTGGCCGAGAGCCCGCTCACGTGCGTCGCCGTCGGCTCGGGTCGCAGCCTCGAGGAGTTCGAGGCGATTCATCGCTCGAACCGCGCCCGCGCCCGCTCGCGCAACGGCCGCCGCCACCAGTACTAGGTCCTCCGGCCCGCCCACCTAGGCCTCGCCGCGCCGAAGCCCGCTGTAACCTAAGGCGCGGTGGCGCCTCCGAACCGCTCCGCACGTGTGGCGGTGCTGGGCTCCTCGCTCCAGCGCTCCAAGCCCCAGCCGCACCCTCACCGGGCCCGGACCGCGACGGTCCGCCGGGTTG
Organism: Gaiellaceae bacterium; assembly: GCA_036496165.1. Lineage (GTDB taxonomy): Bacteria > Actinomycetota > Thermoleophilia > Gaiellales > Gaiellaceae > Palsa-739. The sequence continues at coordinate 828 of DASXLN010000019.1, forward strand.
TCCTCGCCGTGCTCGTCGTCGTCGCGCTGGCTCTGCTGACCATCTCGTTCCGCTCGCCGACGTCCGGCTACCTCCACAACGCCGAGAGCTATGGCTCCGACGCGCTGCGGCCGTTCCAGATCGCGGCGGTCCGCGTCGCGCGCCCGTTCCGCGACGCCTACAACTACGTCGATTCGCTCGCGCGCGCGAAGTCACAAAACGCGAAGCTCCGGCAGATGGTGCAGGACTACCGTGCGCAGGCGCTGCAGAACGCCTCCGCGGTGCAGCAGAACAACGACTTCAAGCGCCTGCTCCATTTCGAAGCGGGACCGCAGTACCCGAAAGACTTCCGCGCGGTGAACGCAGCCGTCGTCTCGTTTCCCTCGGGCGCGTTCTCGCAGCAGATCGTCATCGACGCAGGCTCCGACTCGGGCATCCACCTGAACACGCCCGTCGTGAGCGCGGACGGGCTCGTCGGCAAGGTGACGTACGCCGGCCACTCGACGTCGACGGTGACGCTGCTCACCGATCCGGAGAGCTCGGTCCCCGCGCGCGACCTGAAGACGCGCGTGAGCGGGCTCATCCGCCACGGCCAGGGCGGGACGCTCATCCTCGACCGCGTGTCGAAGGACCAGGTCGTGAACAAGGGCGACTGGATCATCACGCGCGGCACCGTCGACCGCAGGTATCCGGACGAATACCCGTACGGCATCCCGATCGGGCGCGTCGTCGCCGTCGGGACGAGTGACATCGCGAGCTTCCTCACCGTCCAGGTGCAGCCGCTCGCGGACATCTCCTCGCTCGACGCGGTCGCGGCGCTCGTCTCCACGCACCCGCGCGCGAAGCCGTGACCATCGCCGACGGCTTCAAGGCGGCGGCGCTGCTCTTCGTCGCGGCGATCGCACAGGTCTCGATCTTCTCGCAGCTGCACGTCTACGGCGGTGTCCCGCAGGTCGTGCTCGTCACGCTCGTGAGCGTCGCGCTCCTGCGCGGTGCGGTCGCCGGCGCCGTCGCCGGCTTCTTCGCCGGCCTCGTCGTCGACACCGCGACGCTCGGGCAGCTCGGGCTCACGTCGCTCGTGCTCACCGTCTCCGGCTACTGGATCGGCCGCTACGGGGAGACGACCGGCCGCGACCGCGGCCACGCGCCGTTCCTCTCGGTCGCGGTCGTGACGTTTCTCTACGGGTGGGGCGTGCTGCTCGTGCAGTTCATGCTCGGCGAGCATGCACCCGCGGGCGCCGAGACACGGAGCCTGCTGCCCACGATCGTGATGAACCTCATCCTCGCCGGCCCGCTCTACTGGCTCGTGCGCGTGCTGCTCCGCCCGCGCGAGCGCGGCGACTACGCGACCGAGGTGCAGCTGCTTGGCTAGTACCACCGAAGAACGCCCGCGCTCGAAGCGGTTTCTTCCGCCGAGCAAGAGCATCGTCGAGCCGTACCGGCCGAGCTCGCGCCTCCTCCGCCGCGTGAGCGTCCTCGGCGTCGCGATGCTCGTCATCTTCGCAGTGCTCCTCCTGCGCCTCTGGGCGCTGCAGGTGCTGTCCGGGACGAAGTACGTGAGCCAGGCGGCGGCGAACTCGTTCCGCACTGTGCGCGTGCAAGCGCCGCGCGGACAGATCGTCGACCGCAACGGTGTCCCGCTTGTGACGAACGCACCGGCGACCGCGATCCTGCTCTGGCCGGCCGACCTGCCGAAGGTGTACACGAAGCGCTACGCCGAGCTGAGCGCGCTCGCGCGCCTCACGAGCGTGCCGCTCTACGAGATCGCGGCGGGGATCAAGCAGCGCCGTGCCGGCAACGATCTCGTCACCCCGGTGACGGTTCGGGAGTCGGCGAGGGAGCCGATGATCGACTTCCTGTACGAGCACTCGACGCAGTTCCCGGGCGTGACGACGTGGCGCACGTTCATCCGTCACTATCCGTACCACTCGCTCGCTGCGCAGGTCCTCGGCTCTGTGGGCGAGGTGTCACCGGCGCAGCTGAAGACGCTCGCGCGGCAGGGATACAAGCCCGGCGACGACATCGGGCAGGGCGGGGTGGAGTCGTCGTACGACAGCTACCTCCGCGGCGACGCCGGCAGCGCGCGCATGCACATCGACGCGCTCGGCCGCCCGCGCAGCGCGCTCGTGACGACGACGATCCCGAAGGCTGGCAACGACGTCCGGCTGACGATCGACCTCAAGCTTCAGCAGGCTGCAGAGAAGGCGCTCCAGTACGGGATCCATCTCGCGCAGTCGAACAAGCAGTGGTACGCGCGCGGCGGCGCGATCGTCGCCCTCGACCCGACGGACGGCTCCATCCTCGCGATGGCGTCGTCTCCGAGCTACGACCCGTCCGTCTATGCGGGCCACGTGACGACGCCCGAACTGGCGAAGGCGGGTCTCACGGACAAGACCGCGGCGGCGAAGAACTACCCGTCGCTCGACCGCGCGACCGCGGGGACGTATCCGCCGGGATCGACGTTCAAGCCGGTGACCGCGCTCGCTGCGATGCAGGAGCACATGCTGTCGCCGTACGCGTACCTGCCGTGCACGGGGACGTACAGCTCGCCGCAGGACCGTTCGCATCGCACGTTCCACAACTGGGACCCGAACGTCAATCAGGCGATGGATCTGCCGACCGCGCTCGCGTACTCGTGCGATACGTACTTCTACCGGGTCGGCAACGAGTTCTACAACCTCCCGGCCGAGCGCGGGCAGCCGCTGCAGAAGTGGGCGGACGCGTTCGGATTCGGATCGCCGACCGGCGTCGACGTCGGTCCCGAGGCGGCGGGGCTCGTCCCGACGATCGCCTGGCGCAAGCAGCACTTCACCTCCGCGGTCGACAAGCTCTGGAAGCCGGGCGACTCGATCCAGCTCGCGATCGGCCAGGGCGACCTGCTCGTCACGCCGTTGCAGATGGCGCGCCTCTATGCGCTCATCGCGAACGGCGGCAACCTCGTCACGCCGCACGTGCTCATGGACGTCGAGAGCCCGAACGGGTCCGCCGTGCCGGTGCCGGCGACTCCGGCGCCGAAGTCGGTCGGCCTCGACCCGGCAGCGATTCAGGTCGTGCAGAAGGGGCTCTGGGAGGGGACGCATCTCTCGTTCGGCACGTCCTACGGCGTCTTCGGGAATTTCCCGGTGTCGATCGCCGGCAAGACGGGGACCGCCGAGAAGGTCGTCTCGTTGCCCGGGTACCTCGGCGTGCAGAACCAGTCGTGGTGGTGCGGCTACGGCCCCTCGAACAACGCGAAGATCGTCGTCTGCGCCGTCATCGAGAACGGCGGGCACGGCGGCGACGCGGCAGCCCCGGCGGCCGCGCAGGTGTTCGCGTCCTTCTTCCACGTCAAGCTCAAGCTCGCCGGACCCATCCACAGCGACTGATGCAAACCATGGGCACACTCCGCTGATGCTCGAGTACGCGGGATCGCAGCACGCCGGCCGCCGGGCCGGGCGCGACGAGGGCCTCGCCATCGTCGGTGTGCTCCGCTCGCTCGACTGGCTCCTCCTCGCCGGAGTCGGCGGGCTCGTCGCCGTCGGGCTGTGGGCCGTTTCCGGAGCGACGCGCTTCGCCGTCGCGGGCAATCCGAGCTACTACGTCCAGCGGCAGATGATCTACGCCGTCGTCGGCGGGGTCGTCCTCGTCGTCGCGACGTTCATCGAGCCCGACGTCTACCGCCGGTACTGGAAGCCGATCTTCATCGGCACGTCGCTGCTGATCGCGTTCGTCTACGTCGTCGGCCATGCCGCGCGCGGCTCGACCCGGTGGATCTCGCTCGGCTTCTTCACCTTCCAGCCGTCGGAGTTCGGCAAGCTCGCGTTCGTCCTCGCGCTCGCCGGCTTCATCGCGAACCGCGGCCGCGACGGCGGCTCGCTCGGGATGACCCTGCGCGTGCTCGGTCTCGCCGCGATTCCGGTCGTGCTCGTGTTCGCGCAGCCCGACCTCGGCACCGCGCTCGTCTACCTCGCCGCGCTCACGGCGATGCTGTTCGTCGGCGGCGTGCCGTGGAGACAGCTCGCGGCGCTCGGCTCGATCGCGGTACTGCTCGCCGTCGGCGTCCTGTGGGCCGGACCGGCGGTCGGCGTCAACTTCCTGAAGAGCTACCAGCAGGCGCGCCTGACGTGCTTCGTCCATCCGTCGCGCTGCTCGGACGGCGACACGCGCTACAACCTCGAACAGTCGATGGTCGCCGTCGGCGCCGGCCAGATCTACGGCCGCGGCGTGCACAACTCGACCCAGACGAACCTCAACTTCCTGCCCGAGCACGGCACCGACTTCGTGTTCGCGTCGTTCAGCGAGCAGCACGGGTTCGTCGGCGCGTCGCTCTTGCTCGCCCTCTATCTGCTCGTCCTGTGGCGCGCGCTGCGGGTCGTGTCGGTCGCCCGCGACTTCTACTCCGCGATCGTCGCGGGCGGGATCGTCCTCGCGCTGCTCTTCCAGATCTTCGTCAACGTCGGCATGACGATGGGGATCGCGCCGATCACCGGCATCCCGCTCCCGTTCGTCAGCGTGGGCGGCTCGTCGATGATCGCGAACCTCGCCGCGATGGGTGTCCTGCTCGCGATCTACGCGCGCGGCAGAGCGGCCCGTAGGCGAAGATAGGGCGACTCGGCGCGCTCGCCTCGCATGAAACCGGAAGCCGTAGGCTAGTTGATCAAGTTCCCTGTCTCGATCGGTGCGCTGCGCAAGCTGATCAAGGAGCTCAACGCGGCCGACGACCGCAAGCCGGTCGCGATCGGCGGCGCGGCCGAGATCGCGCGCACGCTCGAGCGCGAGCTGACGCGCGGCGGCGACCCGACAGCGGTGCGCGTCGGCGCGCCCGGGGGAGCCGCCGTCTACGTCCACATCGGTGGTGACGAGGCGGCACTGAAGGCTGCGCGGAAGGCGCGCGTCCCGATCGTCGCCATTGCTTTCGACGAGGAGCCACTTCCGTACGTGTACGCCACCGATGTGGTTCAGGTCGGCCCGGGCGAGCCGCTTCCGATCGAGTCGATCGCGAAGGCGATCGCAGCCCGGCTCGACGAGGCGGGCGCTCCCTTGGCCGCGCGCCTCCCGGTGCTACGCCGCGCGGTCTGCGACCGGATCGTCGCGTCGTTCGCGCGGAAGAACGGGATCCTCGGCGCGGCCGTGTTCGTGCCCGGCGCCGATCTGCCCGTGCTCGCGCTCAACCAGGTGCGGATGCTGCTCTTGCTCGACCAGGCGTACGGCCTCGAGCTGGACCCGGTAACCAAAGCGCGTAGCGCAGAGATCCTGGCGACGGTCGGCGCCGGTCTCGGCCTGCGCGCCGCCGCGCGGGAGCTCCTCGACTTCGTCCCGGTAGCGGGGTGGCTCGTAAAAGGCGGCGTTGCGTATGCAGGCACGCGAGCCCTCGGCGAGGCCGCGATCCGGCGACTCGAGTTGGTCCATGCTTCCTAGGCGGCTGCCGGCCGCAGCTTCGCGCGTCGTGCCTTGATCGCGCGGAGCCGCTGCTGCAGGCGCGCCCAGGCCCAGGGCTCGATCTCGAGGTAACGGGTCTCGGTCTGGCCGCGAATGGCTTCGCCGTACTCGAACCAGGCGTCCGCTTCCTCGATGAGAAGGAGCTCCTCGGCTTCCGTCCGCTCCATGGCCGGTGATCGTAGGACCGGGGTCGGACGACGCCACTGCTACCCTGGCTGCACCACATGGTTTTTCTCATTGACATGCTGCGCGCGCGCCTTCCCTTCCTCCTGGGTGTCGCTGTCGCGCGCACGAACGAAGGAGTTTCTTCTTGCCCTGGTTCCGCCGACGGAAGCAGCAATCCGACCCAGCGGCCGCTCAGCCGGCCGCACCCGAGGCTCCACCCGAGCCTGACGTAGCCCCGCCGGCCGCAGAGCCTGCGGCCGACGCAACCGATCCGACCAAGCCCAAGCGCCGACGCGGCAGCCGAGGCGGTCGCGGTCGAAAGAAGACCGGCACCGCCGCCGCCGCCGGCGAGAAGACGGCTGAGAAGAAGCCGGAGCCGAGAGCGCGGAGCGCAGAGCGCAAGCCGCAGCAGCAGCAGCTGTCGCAGCGGCAGGAGCGTCGCCGCCAGGACGGCAGCCGCCGCCGCCAGCCGCAGCGTCGCGCGCCACTGCCGCAGGCGAAGCGCGAGCTGCTCGTGTCCGTCGACGTCGGCGAGCAGCGCGTCGCCGTCCTCGAGGACGACCGCGTCGCCGAGGTCTACCTCGAGCGGCCGGAGCGCCGCTCGATCGCCGGCAACATCTATCTCGGCACGGTCGACAACGTCCTCCCCGGCATGGAGGCCGCGTTCGTCGAGATCGGCCTGGAGAAGAACGGCTTCCTCTACGTCGACGAGATCGTCGGCCCGGAGCTCGAGCGCGGCCATGGCCGCCGCATCCAGGACCTGATCAGCCGCGGCCAGACGATCCTCGTCCAGGCGGTGAAGGACCCGATGAAGACGAAGGGCGCCCGGCTGACGACGCAGATCTCGTTGCCCGGACGCTTCGTCGTCTTCGTCCCGCAGGGCGAGGGGCTCGGCGTCTCGCGCCGGCTCGACGACGACGAGCGCAACCGCCTGAAGGACATCCTGAAGAAGCTCAGCGTGAAGGAAGGCGGCGTCATCGTCCGCACCGCCGCCGAGGGCGCGTCCGAGGAAGACATCGAGCGCGATCTCGTCTTCCTCCAGCGGCTCTGGAAGTCGATCGAGGCGAAGGCCAAGACGGCGTCCGCGCCCGAGCTCATCTACCAGGAGGCGGAGCTGCCGCTTCGCGTCACGCGCGACCTCTTCACCGGTGACTTCGAAAAGGCGTACGTCGACAACGACCAGGCGTTCAAGCGCATCACCGGCTACCTGAAGAAGACGTCGCCGCACATGGTCGAACGCGTCGTGCGCTACAAGGACAACCCGCCGCTCATGGAGGCGTTCGGCGTCGAGGCGGAGATCAAGTCGACGCTGAACCGCCGCGTCGACCTTCCCTCCGGCGGCTATCTCGTCTTCGACTACGCGGAGGCGTTCACCGTCATCGACGTGAACACCGGCCGCTTCGTCGGGTCGCGCGGGAAGAGCGCCGGCGGACGGCTCGAGGACACGATCACGAAGAACAACCTCGAGGCGGTGAAGGAGGTCGTCCGCCAGCTTCGCCTGCGCGACATCGGCGGGATCATCGTCATCGACTTCATCGACATGGCGAACCCGAAGAACCGGAAGACGGTCGAGGACGCGTTGCGCGAGGAGCTCGAGCGCGACCGGACGAAGACGTACGTCGTCGAGATCTCGCCGCTCGGCCTCGTCGAGATGACGCGCCAGAACGTGACCGAGGGCCCGCGCGAGGTGATGACGCGGAAGTGCCCGACGTGCGGCGGCGACGGCATCGTCCTCTCGGAGGCGTCTGCGGCGATCGACATGGAGCGGCGGCTGCGCGCGCTCGTCGCGGGCTCGCGCTCGCAGGCGTACCGCGTCGAGCTGGCTGCGCCGATCGCGAGCACGCTCGTCGGGCCGGGCGCGAGGCGGCTCGTCGAGCTCGAGGCGCTGACGAAGCGCCGGTTCTTCCTCGAGGGCAAGCCGGACATGCACCTCGACCATTTCGTCGTCCTCGCCGAGGGCAAGCTCGCCGACCTGACGCCGGCCGCGCCCGTCGCCGAGGGCGCCGAGATGCAGGTCGAGCTCGTCGAGATCGATCGCCACGACGGGACGGCGGCGGTCGCGAAGGTCGACGGCCTCGACGTCGTCGTCGGCGAGGCCGCGCAGCTCGTCGGCAAGCGCGTGAAGGTGCGGATCGAGCGCGTGCTCGACGGCACCGCGTACGCGACGATGACGCGCAAGACGAAGACGGTCGAGCCGCTCACCGCCGAGGCGGAGGCGGAGAAGCCCACGCGCAGGCCGCCGGCCCGCAAGGACGCCGAGGCGGGGACGGAGGCCGAGACCGAGACCGAGGTGGACGCCGAGACGGACGCCGAGGTCGAGGAGGCCGAGATCGTCGAGGACGAGCCGGAGGAAGCAGACGAGGAAACGGTGTCCGACACCGAAACGGTCCCCGGCACCGCGCCCGCGAAGAAGAAGACGCGCCGCGGCTCACGCGGGGGCAGGAACCGAAAGAAACCCGCGGCCGCCGGGACGGCCGCCGTCGCTCCGGCGACTCCGGCGACTGCCGCCGCGACGACGATCCACCTGCCGCCGGACGACCTGGGCGAGACCGAGCCAGAAGCCGAGACGGCTGCTCCCTCCGACAACGGCGCCGCGGCCACCCCGGCGAAGAAGAAGACCCGGCGCGGCTCCCGGGGCGGCAAGAACCGGCGCAAGCGCACCGCTGCCGCAGCCGTGGCCGAGGGGGGCGCTCCGCCGTCCGAGAACGGCTCCGAGCCTGTGCTCGAGCCGGAGCCGGAGGCCGAGGAAACCGCGACCCAGGAGGAGGAGTGGGGCTACGTCCCCATGTCCGAATGGGGCGACGAGATCGAGAGCTGATTCCGCTACAATCCTGCCCTCGCGGGCCCTCCCGGCCTGCATTTTCACCCTATGAGCTACGCGATCATCACCGTCGGCGGCAAGCAGCACCGCGTCCGTGAGGGCGAGCGGCTGCTCGTCGAGCACATGAAGCTCGACGAGGGGAAGACGTTCAACCCGCGCGTCCTCCTCGTCGGCGGCAACGGCACGACCGACCTCTCGCCGTCGACGACGGTGACGGCGCGCGTCGTCGGCCACGTGCTCGGTGACAAGATCCGCATCGGCAAGTACAAGAAGCGCACCGGCTACCGGCGCCACAACGGCTACCGCAGCAAGCTGACGCAGATCGAGATCGAGGCGATCGGCGCCGGGACGAAGAAGGCGGCGGCCGCGCCGAAGAAGGCGGCGGCTCCGAAGGTGGAGAAGGCTCCGGCTCCGGCGGCCCCGAAGGCAGAGGCAGCAGCGGAAGCGCCTGCGCGCACCGCGCATCCGCCCAAGGGGTACGAGGACATGTCGATCGCGGAGATCAAGGAGCACGTCTCCACGTGGCGGCGCCCGAACATCGAGGCGGCGCTCGAGTACGAGCAGGCGAACGCGAACCGGAAGGGTGCGATCGCCACGCTCGAGTCCGCGCTGAAGGAGAAGGACTAGATGGCACACAAGAAGGGACTCGGCTCGTCGCGCAACGGCCGCGACTCGAACCCGAAGATGCTCGGCGTCAAGCTTTTCGCCGGCCAGGACGTGGCGTCGGGGATGATCCTCGTCCGCCAGCGCGGCACGCGTTTCCGTCCAGGCCCCGGAACGGGCATCGGCAAGGACGACACGATCTTTGCGACGCGCGCCGGCAAGGTCGCGTTCCGCACGAGCGGCGAGCGCCGCTTCGTCAGCGTCGTCGACTGAACGTCCCCGGCATGCGCCTCGACGCCGGGCCGCGGACCGATCTCTTCGTCGACCCGCAGGGCGCCGATCCGATCCTGAACGCGCCCAGGTCGCTCTCGCGCGCAGAGGGGGTCTTCCAGCTCTCCGCCCGCGTTCAGGTCGACTTCGCGGCGACGTTCGACGCGGGCGTGCTCCTCGTGTGGTTCGACGAGCGCACCTGGGCGAAGCTCTGTCTCGAGTACTCCCCGGAGCACGAGCCGATGGTCGTCTCGGTCGTCACGCGCGAGCGCTCGGACGACTGCAACTCGTTCGTCGTCCCGTCCGGCGACGTATGGCTGCGCGTCTCTCGGCTCGCGCCCTCCGCGTTCGCCTTCCACGCGTCGCGCGAGGGGGAGCGGTGGGAGCTGATCCGGCACTTCTCGCTCGGCGACGGCGACGACCCCGAGGTCGGCTACATGGCGCAGTCGCCGCGCGGCGACGGCTGCACCGCGACGTTCACCGAGCTGCGCTTCGTCCCGGAGCGTCTCGACGACCTACGCTCGGGTCTCTGATGTTCCACGACAAGGCGCGCATCTTCGTGCAGGCGGGCCGCGGCGGCGACGGCTCCATCCACTTCCGGCGCGAGAAGTTCGTGCCGAAGGGCGGTCCGGACGGCGGCGACGGCGGCGCCGGTGGCGACGTCGTGCTCGTCGCGGACCCGCGGCGCCGCGATCTCTCCGGCTTCCGGCCGAACCAGAGGCTGCGCGCCGGCCGCGGCGGAGGCGGCGGCGGGCGGCTCTCGCACGGCGCCGACGGCGAGGATGCGGAGCTGCACGTGCCCGTCGGGACGCAAGTGCTCGACGTCGAGGGACGGCTCGTGGCCGACCTCGCGCACCCAGGCGCGCGCGTCGTCGTCGCAAAGGGCGGCTCGGGCGGTCGCGGCAACAAGCATTTCGCGCACGCGACCAGGCAGACGCCGCGCTTCGCCGAGGTCGGGATGCCCGGTGCCGAGAGCGAGATCGAGCTGCGCCTCAAGCTGCTCGCGGACGCGGCGCTCGTCGGCCTCCCGAACGCGGGGAAGTCGTCCCTGCTCGCGCGCATCTCGAACGCGCGGCCGAAGGTGGCCGACTATCCGTTCACGACGCTCGCGCCGGTCCTCGGCACCGTCGAGTATTCCGACGGCGCGCAGCTGACCGTCGCCGACGTCCCCGGGCTGATCGAGGGAGCGAGCGAAGGCGTCGGCCTCGGCCACGAGTTCCTCGCGCACCTCGAGCGCGCGCGCCTGCTGTTGCACGTCATCGACTCGTCGGAGGACGACGCAGAGGAGCGGTGGCGCACGATCGACGCCGAGCTCGCGGCGTACGGCGCCGGGCTCGACGCCCGTCCGCAGGTCGTCGTGCTGAACAAGATCGATCTCCAGCCCGAGCCGCCGCGCTTCGACCTCGAGGACCCGCGCATCGTGCGCGTCCTCCGCGTGTCGGCCGCGACCGGCGCGGGCATCGACGACCTCAAGCGCACCGTCTTCGAGCTCGTCCCTGCGGAGGAGGTCGAGCCCGTCGCCGAGGAGACGGAGCTCGTCGACTACCTCGTCTACCGTCCGCAGCCGGCGCGTCGCGGGTACCGCGTGTTCCGCACCGAGCGCGGCTTCCGCGTCATGGGCAAGGCGCCGGCAGCGGCCGAGCTCGAGGCGATCCTCAAGGCCGCCGGCGCCCGCGAGGGCGACGAGGTCGAAGTCGGAGAGGAGACGTTGGAATGGCAGTAGGCCTCTTCGGCGGCGCGTTCGACCCGCCCCACGACGGTCACGTCGCGCTCGCCCGGGCGGCGAAGGAGCACTTCGGCCTCGGCTCGCTCGTCGTGCTCGTCTCCGAGCAGCCGGGCCACAAGGACGTGGAGCTTCCGGCCGGCGTGCGGCTCGACCTCGCGCGGGCGGCCTTCCCCGACGACGAGGTGCGGCTCGACCCCTACCCGCGCACCGTCGACCTCCTTCGCGCCGAGCGCTTCGACGACCCGATCTTCCTCGTCGGCGCCGACCAGTTCCTCGACTTCCTCACCTGGAAGGAGCCCGAGACCGTCCTCGAGCTGGCGCGGCTCGGGGTGGCGGCGCGCCCGGGCTTCGACCGCGGCCTCCTCGACACCGTCCTCCGCTCGCTCCCGCAGCCCGAGCGGGTGCTCTTCTTCGACATCGAGCCGAACCCGGCGGCATCGCGGGAGATCCGCGCCCGGGCGGCGCTCGGGGAGCCGCTCGAGGGCCTCGTCCCGGCGGCGGTGGAGCACCTGATCCGCGACCGCGGCCTCTATTCCGATTGACGTCCGCAACGCCTGGATACACTGGAAAGCAGTTGACGCCGCTCGAGAACGCCCGCCGCATCGCCGCTCTCGCCCAGGAGAAGCTGGCGGAAGACGTCGTCATCCTCGACATGAGGCCGGTGTGCACGTTCACCGACTTCTTCGTCATCTGCACGGGGCGCAACGCCCGGCAGACGGCGGCGATCTGGGACGAGGTGCACGGCCGGATGAAGCGCGAGCACGAGCTCGTCCCGCGGAGCGCCGACGGCGTGCAGGAAGGGACGTGGATCCTCGCCGACTACCTCGACGTCGTCCTTCACGTCTTCACGCCTGAGGCACGGCAGTACTACAAGCTGGAAGACCTGTGGGGCGACGTCCCCGCGGTCGAGCTCGAAGCAGCTACTGGATAAGCGCGCCAGCGCCCGTCAGCACGAGGTTCGACGGCGACGCGGGTAGGCCGTGCACCGCTTTGCCGCCGAGCGTGACGTCGAGCGCGTCCGGCCGCCCCATCCGCACCCATAGGCGTGTGCGGACGGTGAAGCGCTTTGCCTGGCCCTGCTCGAGGTTGCCCTCGAAGAGCACGCGGCCGTGCGCGCCGCCGGCACGGACGAGCAGCCAACAGCGGCCGCGGACGGCGCTGATCGACGTGAGCACCGGGCCGTGCGAGACGGCGGGCTTCGGCCTCGTCGTGTGCTTCGCCGGGACCGATACGGGCGGCGTCACCGCGGCGGCTGCGACGCTTCCCGCACCGGACGGCTGCGGCGGCGCGCTCTTTGCCGGGCTCGACGAAAGGCGCCAGGCCGCGAGACCGGCGACGGCCGCACCGATGACGACGACGGCCGCGAGCGCGACGAGGATCCGGGGTCCGGCGCCGCGCCGATCCACCTGCGCGTGCGGCACCAGCGCCGGGCCTTCCTCGTCGTGCCGGACGATCCGGGCGTTGTACTCGTCGATGTACAGCTGGCTGTTGAGGCCGAGGTGCTCGGCGTACGTCCGCAGGAATCCCTTCGTGTATGCCTCGCCGGGGAGCATGTCCCAGCGTTCCTCCTCGAGCGCGGTCAGGTACCGCTCGCGGATGCGAATCGCCTTGTGGACGTCGGCGGGCGAGTAGCCCCGCCGCGTCCGGGCCTCCCGGAGGCTGTTACCGATTTGGAACACGCTGTGCGGATTGTTGCCAACGCAGTGGGAAAGCGCTAGGGCGTCCTGGAAACAGTGTGGAGACTGTTCAGGACGCCGATCCGGCCCGCGGGTCGCCGTCGGCGAGCTCCCACCAGACGGCGACGAAGTACGGGAGGCCCGAAAGCCTGGCGGGGGCGACGACGAAGGCGACCGCCGTCCGGGTGCCGTCCTTCCGCTGGACGAGCCGGACGCCCTCGCGCATGTCCTGGCTGAATAGCCGCGTACGGTCGAAGCCGCCCTCCGTGAAGGCGCCGACGTCGAAGCTGAGCAGCTCCTCCCGGCTGTACCCCAGGAGGTCGGCCGCGCGCCGGTTGACGGCGACCATCCGGCCGTCGTCGTCGTAGACGCTGATGGCGAAGAAGGCGCTCTCGGCCGCCTCGCCGAGCAGCGCCTCGTGCAGCAGGTCGGGTGTCGGGCGGCGCTCGGCCATGCGAGCAGCATGAACGGTGACGGGATCGGCGACAATGGCAACCAGGGATGACTCTCGAGACGAATGCCCGGGTCTGCGACGTCGTCGCCGTCGTCGCGTCGGCCGGAGGGATCGCTGCGATAGAGCGCGTACTGGTGCCGCTGCCGAGCGATCTGGACGCGGCGGTCGTCGTCCTGCTCCATCTCACGCCGGAGCACCCGAGCCTGCTCCCGCGCATCCTCGCGCGTGCGACCCAGCTCGTCGTCCGCGAGGCGGCCGACGGCGACGCACTCGAGCCGGGAACGGTCTACGTCGCGCCGCCCAACGCACACCTGCTCGTGACCGCCGAGGGCACGCTCCGACTGGACGAGTCGGAGCGCGTGCACCACGTCCGTCCGAGCGCCGACGCGCTGCTCCTCTCGATCGCGCGGGAGCACAGGGGCCGCTGCCTCGCCGTGATCCTCACCGGCACGGGCGTCGACGGCGCCGCCGGATCCGCTGCCGTCCACGACGCAGGCGGCCGCGTGGTCGTCCAGGACGAGGCGACGTCGGCGCACTTCGGCATGCCGGCCGCCGCGATCAACGCGGGTGGCGTCGACGAGGTGCTCGCGCTCGACGACATCGGCGCCGCCGTCATCGACTTCGCGGGCGCCAAGTGAGCGCCGAGCCCGACCCCGAGTTCGAGCAGCTGCTCGAGTTCGTCCGCGACGCGCGCGGGTTCGACTACACCGGGTACCGCCGGCCGACGCTCCTACGCCGGTTCGACAAGCGCCTCGAGGCCGTCGGCGTCGAGGGCTGGGCGGCCTACCGCGCGTATCTCGAGCAACACCCCGAGGAGTTCGGCGAGCTCTTCAACATGATCCTCATCAACGTCACCGGGTTCTTCCGGGACAAGGAGACGTGGGACGTCGTCGCCGCGGAGGTCATTCCGCAGATGCTCGCGGCGCGAGAGGAGGCGGGACCGATCCGTGTGTGGTCGGCCGGATGTGCGTCGGGCGAAGAGCCGTACACGGTCGCGATGCTCCTCGCCGAGGCGATGGGCGAGCAGCCGTACAAGGAGCGCGTGAAGATCTACGCGACCGACGTGGACGGAGATGCGCTCGCGGAGGCGCGCGAGGCGACGTACACCGCGAAGCAGCTCGCCGACGTTCCGGAGGAGCTCCGCGAGCGCTACTTCCAGCCGGCGAACGGCGGCTTCGCGTTCCGCAGCGACCTGCGTCGCAGCGTCATCTTTGGTCGCAACGACCTGCACCGGGACCCGCCGATCTCACGCGTCGACCTGCTCGTGTCGCGGAACACGCTCATGTACTTCAGCCCGGAGATCCAGGAGCGGATCCTCTCCAACTTCTACTTCTCGCTCCGACGCGGCGGGTACCTCGTCGTCGGCAAGGCGGAGGCGCTGCAGCAGGGACGCAGGCACTTCTCCCCGTACAACCTGAAGCGCCGCATCTTCGTCAAGGACGGGGAAGCCGAGCCGGCGTTCCACCTTCCCGCGCCCGCGCTCCTGCCCGACCTAGAGCCAGGAACGGGCCTCGAGTTCGGCGACGCCGCGTTCGAGCAAGGCCCGGTCGCGCAGCTCGTCGTCGACGACGAAAACCGTCTTGCGGTCGTGAACCTGACAGCCCGGGTCCTGTTCGACCTGAAGTCGAAGGACATCGGCCGCGCATTCCACGAGCTCGAGGTCTCGTATCGGCCGGTCGATTTGCGGACGCTCATCGACCAGGCGCGGCAGGAGCAGCGCGCCGCAACCGTGACAGACGTGCGGTGGGGCCGGCCGAACGCCGGGGAGCGCTCGTTCGACGTCAGCGTCGCGCCGCTGACGGGCATGGACGCGCCGTTCGCCGGTGTGAGCATCACGTTCGTCGACGTGACGCCGTACCGCTCGCTCGAGGGCCAGCTCGACCGGACGAGACGCGAGC
>DASXLN010000020.1:0-2453 GCA_036496165.1 Gaiellaceae bacterium
ACCGTCTCCGCGCCGTCGTCGGTGACGATGAGGATGTTCTCGAGCCGCACGCCGCCGAAGCCGTTGCGGTAGAGACCCGGCTCGAGCGTGATCACGTCGCCCGCGACGAGGTCGTCGCCCGCGCGCGAGATCGACGGCCGCTCGTGCACCTCGAGGCCGACTCCGTGACCGAGCCCGTGGAAGAAGCCGCTGTCGAGCACCTCGCCCGGCTTCTTCGTCAACTGCGTCGCGTATCCGGCGGCGGCAAAGATGTCGCAGGCGATCTCCATGAGGGCGCGGCCGTTCACGCCGGGCTTCGCCGCCTCGGTCGTCCGGTCGAGCGCCTCCTTGCAGAGCCGGTGGTATTCGCGGATCTCGTCGGGAACGTCGCGGACGACGTACGTGCGCGTCATGTCGGTGTATGCGGCGGTCTCGCGGTCGCGGGGCCAGAGGTCGAAGACGACCGGCTCGCCGGCGGAGATCGGCCCCGAGCCCATGTCGTGGCCGACTGCGCCCTGCGCGCCGTGCGCGACGATGAACTCGTCCGCGACGACGTCGTGCGCAACGAAGACGCGCTGCATCTCGATCTTGATCCGCTCACACGTGAGCGGCTCGCCGTCGAGCTGGAGGACGCCGTCACCGGTCGCGCCGCGGAGCATGCCGCGCGCGACGTCGAGCGCGGCTTCGCATGCACGTTGCGCACGGCGGAGCCCGGCGATCTCCGTTGCGTTCTTGCTGCGGCGCCGATCCTCGAAGAGGTCGCGCTCGACCCGGATGGTGATGCCGTTCGCACGGAGATGGTCGGCGAGCTCGACCGGGAACCGCGGCGGCACGGCCGCGTCGACCACCCCGAGCTCGCGGAGTGCGCGCAGATACACCTCGAGCACGGCCTCGACGGCGGGCGTCCCGCCGCGCAGGAGCTCGTCGATGCCGAACTGCTCCGGCGGGAGCGCCTCGATGTCGGGCGCCGCCGCAGTGAGCCGCTCGCGCTCGAAGGCGGTGATGACGACCGAGCGGCGGCCGTCGTGCTCGACGTACAGGAACGGATCGGGGATGCTCAGCGGCACCTCGTGCCGCATCGCGGGCGATTGCGTGGAGTCGGCGATGAGAACGTCGGTCATGTCCACGACTCTATAGTCGCGGCGTGGCGATCTTTCGGCCCGAGGACGAGGCGAAGGTGCGCGAGGTTTTCGCCACGGCCGAACGGCCCGTCGAGCTCGTCGTCGCGCTCGGCCCGGAGGAGACGCCGCAGCACGGCGCGCGCGACGTCGACTTCGGCGCGGAGACGGTTCGCGTCGTCGGCGAGCTCGCGGCGCTCTCCGACTCGGTCACCGTTCGCATCGAGGAGCAGCCGCCGGGAGTCCCGCGCTTCCCGACCGTGCTCGTGCGCCCCGAGGGCCGCGACGTGGGCGTCGCCTACAGCGGCCTGCCCTGGGGATACGAGCTCTCGTCGCTCGTCGGAGCCGTCGTCGAGGCCGGCCGCCGCGAGCCCTCGCTCCGGCCGGAATCGCTCGAGGCGCTCGGCCGCCTCGACCGCGACCTCGCGATCGACGTCTTCGTCACGCCGACCTGACCGCACTGCCCGCCGGCCGTGCTGCTGGCGTACAAGGCGGCGCTCGCCTCGCCGAGAATCCGCGCGACCGCGATCGAATCGACCGAGTTCCCGGCCCTCGCCGCGGAGATGGAGGTCTGGGCCGTCCCGCGGATCGTCGTCGATGGCGCGCCCCAGTGGGACGGCGCCGTCCCCGAGCGCGTGTTCGTCGAGCGGATCCTGAACGCGACCTTCGGCTAGCCCACGCGGGTAGATTGCAGCTGTGGAGCCGCTGGAGCGCGCACGCGAGCTCTTCGACGCGTTCGAGGCTCAGCTGCGAGCCGAGATGCCCGCCGGAGTGGACGTCTTCGACGCCCACACGCACCTGGGGACGGACATCGACGGGATGATCGGCCGGTACGAGCAGCTCGAGGCCATGCTCGACCGGTACGGCATCTCGCGCTGCAACGTCTTCTGTCTCGACGAGCCCGACCGGCATCCAGGCTTCCGCGCGGGGAACGACCGGACGCTTGCGTTCGCGGAGCGATCGCAAGGGCGCATGATCCCCTTCGTCCGCCTCGACCTGAGCGAGGATCCGATCGGCGAGGCGGAGCGCTGCCTCGACCGCGGCGCGCGCGGCATCAAGCTGCATCCGCGGGCGCAGAAGTTCGTGCTCGACGACGAGCGCCTCGCGCCGGTCTTCGCGGTCGCAGCCGAGCGGCACGTTCCGATCCTCATCCACGGAGGGCGCGGCCTGCCGCCCATCGCAGACAGCCTCCACCGGCTCGTCGAGGCGTATCCCGACGCGCAGCTGATCATCGCGCACGCGGGCATCGCCGATCTGTCGGGGCTCGCGTCCCGCTTCGCCGGCAAGTCCGGCGTCTTCTTCGACACCTCGGTGTGGAGCGCGATCGACCTCCTCGGCTTCTTCCACCTCGTACCG
>DASXLN010000021.1:0-4302 GCA_036496165.1 Gaiellaceae bacterium
GGGACGGCGATGGAGGCGTGGTACGCGCACTCGATTGGGAAGCCGGTCATCGCGTGGACCGACCGCGCCTGGGCGCATCCGTGGACGGTCTACGTGTCGCGCAGCGTGCACGAGCGTCTCGAAGACGCTGTCGACGCGCTGTGATGCGCCCGGCATGATTCGAACATGCGACCTCTGCCTCCGCAGGGCAGCGCTCTATCCCCTGAGCTACGGGCGCTTCGGGAAGGGCCAGTGTAGCCGGATGCCCTTGCGCGGCTGCGTTTTCCGCCACTCGTCGTAGCTCGGCATGCGGCCCTGCTTCCGGGCCGCCTCGACGCATTCGGGATGCGCGTGGCGGCGGCGACTCGTGTCGCCCTCGGGTGCGATGAGGACGTGCGGGCTCATCGCGTGCAGCCGGTAGCCGCAGAGCGGACAGCGGTACGTGGCCGGCTTGAGGTTGTGCGCGGCCCGCACCGACCACCACGCCGCCGGCTCGAGCTTCGCCATCTACTTCGTGCGCACGTACGCGAGGGCGACGACGCTGCCGTCCGGACGCGTCGCTGTGCTCGTCACGCGCTCGACCGCCGTCCCCTCGTCGAGATCGACGACCTGGAGCTTGCGGTTCACGTGGCCGCGGTAGTGCAGGCGCGCGATCGGCTCCTGCCCCGGGTAGCAGCCTTTCGTGAAGCTGACGTGCGTCTCGTCGAGGCCGGCCTCCGCGGGAAGGATCGCGTCGTCGAGCTCGCGGCCCCAGCGGGGGACGCCTGCCTCGATCCGCCGCAGCTCGAGCTCGTCGTCGTCCATCGTCGGCTCGAGGCCCGCGTCGAGCACCTCAACCGCGCCGGGGAAATCGGTGGCGATGCCCTCGCCGCCGAACACGAGCATCGACTCGTGCTCCTCGGGCTCGACCTCGCACTGCGCACGCAGGCGCATGCGCGTCAGCTGCGCACGCACCGTGTCGCCGAGCTCGGGCTCGGTGAGGACGAGGAAGTCCTCTTCGCCGCGCCGCCAGACGACGAGCGGCGCGATCAGCCGCGCCTTCGCCGTCAGCAGGAGCGCCGGGCACGCGTCGCCGACGGCCAGCGCCTCGACGTCGTTCGAGACCATGCGTTGCAGATAGTCGCGCGCGTCCGGTCCTGCGACCCGGACGAAGGCGCGCGGGCGGCGTGCTGCATCCATGCAATTAGTGTACGAACGGGATGCCGCTCTTCCGCTCGAAGGCCGAAGCGAAGGTTCGCGAGGCGGGCTACGACCCGGCGCGACTGCCGCCCGGCCAGTACTTCACGGAGAAGTGGCCGGTGCTGCACGCGGGCGACGTTCCGAAGGTCGACGTCGCGACGTGGACGCTGCGCATCTGGGGCGAGGTCGACAGCGAGACGACGCTGAGCTTCGACGAGCTGAAGGCCCTGCCGGCGACGGAGGTGACGAGCGACATCCATTGCGTCACGCGCTGGAGCCGCTTCGACGCGCGCTTCAAGGGCGTGCACTGGCGCGAGCTTGCAAAGCTCGCGCAGCCGAAGCCGAGCGCGCGCTTCGTCATCGCGCACGCCGAGCACGGGTTCACCGCCAACTCGCCGCTTGCCGCAATCGAGGACGAGAACGCACTCATCGTCTACGAGGCGGACGGCGAGCCGCTCACGCCGGAGCACGGCTGGCCCGTGCGCCTCTTCGTCCCGTCGAAGTACTTCTGGAAGTCCGCGAAGTGGCTGACCGGCCTGGAGCTGCTGGCCGCCGACAAGCCGGGTTTCTGGGAGCGGTACGGCTACCACAACAACGCCGACTATTGGAAGGAAGAGCGCTACGGCTTCTAGAACGACGAAGGGCGGCCTCGCGGCCGCCCTTCGCTAGACAAGCGCGAAGCGCTTGTCCTACATCATCCCGCCCATGTCGGGCATGCCGCCGCCCATGCCGGCGCCGGCCTTCTCGGGCGCCTCGGCGACGATCGCCTCGGTGGTGAGGATGTTCTTCGCGATCGACGCGGCGTTCTGCAGCGCCGAGCGCGTGACCATCGTCGGGTCACCGATGCCCGACTTCAGCAGATCCTCGACCTCACCGGTGTCGATGTTGAGGCCGAAGCCCTTCTGGGCGCTGCGGACGTTCGCGACCGCGATCGAGCCCT
This sequence comes from Gaiellaceae bacterium, assembly GCA_036496165.1. Classification (GTDB taxonomy): domain Bacteria; phylum Actinomycetota; class Thermoleophilia; order Gaiellales; family Gaiellaceae; genus Palsa-739. The sequence goes on from DASXLN010000021.1 coordinate 2,099, forward strand.
CGAGGCCCGCGTTCGTCGCCAGCTGGCGAAGCGGCTCCTCGAGTGCGCGGATGATGATCCGTGCGCCCGTCGCCTCGTCGCCGTCCAGCTCGGAGAGGACCTTGTCCTTGACCGCGTCCGCCGCGTTGATGAGCGCGACGCCGCCGCCGGGGACCTGACCCTCCTCGAGTGCCGCGCGAGCGGCCTGGAGCGCGTCCTCGACGCGGTGCTTCTTCTCCTTCATCTCCGTCTCGGTCGAAGCGCCGACCTTGACGACGGCGACGCCGCCGGACAGCTTCGCGAGCCGCTCCTGGAGCTTCTCGCGGTCGAAGTCCGAGTCGGTGTTCTCGATCTCGGCCTTCAGCTGCTTGATCCGGCCCTTGATCGCCTCCGAGTCGCCGGCACCGTCGATGATCGTCGTCGAGTCCTTGTCGACGACGACGCGGCGGGCCTTGCCGAGCTGCGAGATCTTCGTGTTCTCGAGCTTGAGGCCCATCTCCTCGGTGATGACTTCGGCACCCGTGAGGATGGCGATGTCCTCGAGCATCCGCTTGCGGCGGTCACCGAAGCCCGGCGCCTTCACTGCGACGGCCTGGAACGTGCCGCGCAGCTTGTTGACGACGATCGTCGCGAGCGACTCGCCCTCGACGTCCTCCGCCACGATCAGCAGCGGACGGCCGGCCTGGATGACCTGCTCGAGCACCGGGAGCAGATCCTTGACGGCACCGATCTTCTGGTTGGCGACGAGGACGAACGGCTCGTCCAGCACCGCCTCCATGCGCTCGGCGTCGGTGATCATGTACGGCGACAGGTAGCCCTTGTCGAACTGCATGCCCTCGGTGAACTCGAGCTCGAGGCCAAGGGTCTGGCCCTCCTCGACGTTCACGACGCCGTCCTTGCCGACCTTCTCGATCGCGTCGGCGATGACGTCGCCGATCTCGCGGTCGCGCGAGGAGACGGTCGCCACGCGGGCGATGTCCTCCTTGCCCGAGACCGGCTTCGACTCGGCCTTGAGGTTCTCGACGACGGCGTCGACCGCCGTCTCGATGCCGCGCTTGAGCCCCATGGGGTTCGCGCCTGCGGCGACGTTCTTCAGGCCCTCGCGGACGATCGCCTGTGCGAGCACGGTCGCCGTGGTGGTGCCGTCGCCGGCGACGTCGTTCGTCGCCGTCGCAACCTCGCGCACGAGCTGTGCGCCCTGGTTCTCGAAGACGTCCTCGACCTCGATCTCGCGGGCGATGGTGACGCCGTCGTTCGTGATGGTGGGCGCGCCGAACTTCTTGTCGAGCACGACGTAGCGCCCCTTGGGGCCAAGGGTGACCTTGACCGCGTCGGCGAGGATGTTCACGCCACGCTCGAGCGCGCGGCGGGCGTCCTCGTTGAACTTCAGCTCCTTGTGAGCCATGTCTTCTTCAGTCCTCCTGTTTCTAGGCGCTTGCGCCGGCCGGCTCGCGCGTCCCGACGACCTTCGCGAGAACGTCGCTCTCGCGGAGGATCAGGTACTCGTCGACGCCGACCTTGATCTCGGTTCCGCCGTACTTGGAGAAGACGACCTCGTCGCCCTCGTCCAGATCCATCGGAACGAACTTGCCTTTGTCGTCCCGGCTGCCCGGGCCGACTGCGAGGACACGGCCGCGCTGCGGCTTCTCCTTCGCGGTATCCGGCAGCACGATGCCGCTGCTCGTGACATCCTCTTCGTCGAGGACTTCCACGATCAGGCGGTCACCAAGCGGCTTCAGGTTCATTCAACTGCCTCCTGATTGCGACCTTGTGACACTGTCTGGCACTCTCACCCCGAGAGTGCCAAGGCATTGTAGTGGCGATCGCCGGGCCACGCAAGCGGCTAGAACAACGGGGTGAAGCGCGAGTTCTCGGCCGGCGGCGTCGTCATCCGGACGGTCCGGGGCCGGCCGCATGTGGCAGCGATCCGGCCGCAGGGTAAGCGGCCGGGGACGTGGGTCCTCCCGAAAGGGAACGTCGACCCCGGCGAGAGCCCTGCCGAGGCCGCCCTCCGCGAGGTCAGGGAGGAGACCGGGCTCCAGGGCCGGATCGTCGAGAAGCTCGGTGACGTGAAGTACGTCTACACCTGGGACGGCGAGCGCATCTTCAAGGTGGTGAGCTTCTTCCTCGTACGCGCCGGGCGCGGCCGGATCGGGGCGATCGAGGAGGCGATGCGGGTCGAGGTGGCCGAGGCGCGCTGGCTCCCACTCGAGGAGGCGCCGAAG
>DASXLN010000022.1:0-2518 GCA_036496165.1 Gaiellaceae bacterium
GGATGCGCCGAGGAGCCCGCCGATCACGAAGGAGCGTGCCCGGCTGCGGCGACCGCTGCGCTCGTCGTCCATGGAAGGATCGTATCCGCGTGGCACTGATCTGCACCCTCGGGGACGCCCTGCTCGACGTGATCGTGCGACTCGACGAGCCGCTCGCTCCCGGCGGCGACGTCCGCGCTGCGACGCGGGCGGGCGCGGGCGGCCAGGCGGCGAACGTCGCCGCCTGGGCGGTCGCGCTCGGGGCCGAGGGACGGTGCATCGCGAAGCGCGGTGACGACGCGACCGGCGAGCTCGTCGTGCGCGAGCTCGCCGGTCGCGGCGTCGAGGTGGTCGGGCCGGTCGCGACGGGCGCGACCGGCGTCGTCGTCTCGATCGTCGGCGGAGACGGCGACCGTGCGCTCGCGTCCGACCGCGGCGTCGCTCCGTCGTTCCGCCCCGACGAGCTCGACGCGGCATGGCTCGACTGCGACGTCCTCCATCTCTCCGGCTACGCGCTTCTGCGCGAGCCGGTGTCCGACACCGCGCTCCTGGCAGCGAGGCTCGCGCGCGCCGGCGGCGCGCGCGTGTCGGTCGACGTCGCCGCATGGACGGAGATCCGCACGTTCGGGCCGGTGCGCTTCCGCGAGCTGATCGACGCGGTCGCGCCCGACATTCTGTTCGCGACCGAGGCGGAGTGGGAGATTCTCGGCGGCGCGTATCTCACCGCGCCGACGGGCGTGATCAAGCGCGGCCCTCGCGGCGCGACCGTCTTGACGGAAGACGCGCGCCTCGACCTCTCCCCCGTCGAGACCGACGTCGTCGACACGACCGGCGCCGGCGACGCGTTCGCCGCCGGCTTCATCGTCGGCGGCTCACTCGAGGAGGCGGCGCGGCGCGGCCTCGAGGCCGCGGCCCGCTGCGTCGCGACGGTAGGTTCGCTCCCGTGAGGGTCGAGCCGATGACGGAGACGTTCGCTGCAGAGATCGCCGAGTGGCGGTACGAGTTCCCGTACGAGTGGTACGACACGGCGTCCGACCCGCGCCGCGTCGAGCTGTTCTCGAACGCCGTGCGCCGTGAGGGACTACGCGCGGTGATCGGCGACGGCGGCGACCTCGTCGGCTTCTTCAACTTCGTCCGCGAGGGCGACGAGGTGCGTATCGGCCTCGGCATGCGGCCGGATCTCACCGGACACGGATTCGCGCAGCCGTTCATCCAGGCGGGCCTCGAGTACGCGCGCTCGCAGTGGGAGCCGCTGCGGTTCCGCCTCTGGGTCGCGCGCTGGAACGAGCGCGCGCTGCGCGCGTACCGGCGCGCCGGATTCCGCGAGGTGACGCAGGGCGACAGCCGCTTCGTCGAGATGGAACGGCCTGCGTGATCCGTATCGCCGACGAGGTGCGCGAGGCGACGGCAGTCGTCGCGCTGGAGACGACGCTCGTCGCGCACGGCTTCCCTCCGGGCGAGGGCGTCGCGGTCGGGATGGAATCGGAGCGGCAGGTGCGCGCCGGCGGCGCGGTGCCCGCGACGATCGGCGTCCTCGACGGCGAGATCGTCGTCGGGCTGACGGAGGACGAGCTCGCGCGCTTCGATGCGTCGGCGCGCAAGATCGGGCCGCGCGACCTCGCCGTCGCGGTCGAGCAGCGCGCCGTCGGCGCGACGACGGTCGGCGGGACGCTCGCGGTCGCGCACGCGGCCGGCATCTCGTTCATGGCCACCGGCGGCCTCGGCGGCGTCCACCGCGGCTTTCCCGATCCGCCCGACGTCTCCGCCGATCTCGGCCAGCTCGCGCGGACGCCCGCGCTCGTCGTGTCGGCCGGCGTCAAGTCGCTCCTCGACGTGCCGGCGACCGCGGAGCTGCTCGAGACGCTGGGCGTTCCCGTGCTCGGGTTCCGCACCGACACGCTCCCGCTCTTCTATGCCGCGGCGGGCGGCCCCGCCGTCTCGGCGCGCGTCGAGTCGGCGGAGGAGGCCGGGCGCATCGCCCGCGCGCACTGGGAGCTCGGCGGTGGCGGCCTCCTGCTCGGACGCCCGCCGGACGAGCCGCTCGACGACGTCGAGCCGCTCATCGAGCAGGCCCTCCTGGAGGCGCAGGCGCAGAGCATCAGCGGCCAGGCGGTGACGCCGTTCGTCCTCTCGTTCCTCCACCGGGAGAGCGGCGGCCGCACGCAGCGTGCGAACAGGGACCTCATCGCGCAGAACGCCCGGCTCGCCGGCGAGATCGCGGCGGCAGGGTAGCGTGCTCACGACCTCGCTCGGCGTCACCGCGGCGGCCTGGGGCGTCGCGATGGCCGTTTCCCCGCTCCTCCAGATCCGGAGGATGCGACACCTCCGCTCGTCGGCCGGCCTGTCAGTCGGCTACATGCTCGTGCTCGTCGTCGGCTTCGTCCTCTGGGTTGCGTACGGCAGCGCGAAGCGCGACATCCCGATCGTCGTGCCGAACGCCGTCGCGTTCGTCGTCATGCTCTGGACGCTCGCGGTCGCGCGCCGGTACCGCGGATCAGAGGTCGCGCCGCGCGAAGGCGCCGAGGGCGAGCGCGCCGAC
>DASXLN010000023.1:0-2192 GCA_036496165.1 Gaiellaceae bacterium
TACCGCCGCGACCTGAAGGCGATGCTCGACGCGAAGCTCGCCGGCCATGAGATCACGCGGCCGGAGCCGACGCCGGAGACCCCGGTCATCGACCTCATGGAGGCGCTGCGCCGCAGCGTCGAGGACGTGCAGGGCAGACGCGCAGCGAGCGAGAGCGGCACCAAGAAGACGAAAGCCGCCTCGTCGGGCGGCTCTCGTCGGAAGACTGCGGCGCGTAAGAGCGCCTAGCTCGCCTGCGGCAAAGCTCCCAACGCTTCGAGCTGGACCTGGAAGAGGTACTTGTCGATCTTGCCCTGATAGATCGGGACCCCTTCCTGCATGCAGAGCCTGATCACCTCCTGCCGATCGATGTTCAGCTCTTTCGACAGCTCTTCAGGCGTGAGGTGATTCGCCATCCGGCCCGCTCCTTCCTCGGGCACGAAAAAACCCGCCGGCGCCGAGCGCTCAGACGGGTTAGTCGTGACCCTTTCGTGTCGACATGACGGGCATCACTCGGCCCGTCCCACCAAGACGTCCATTGGTCCAAGAATATGCCCTGGTGGGGACGGACGCAAAACCGGATATCGAGGGATTCGAGGAGCACTCGCTCACCCACGCAGGGACGCGGCTCCGCTACCTCACCGCCGGCTCGGGCGCCCCGATCCTGCTCGTCCACGGCCTCGGCGGGATGGCCTCCAACTGGCGCCTCGTCGCGCCTGCCCTGGCGGCGGGCCGGCGGGTGATCGTCCCCGACGTGCCCGGCCACGGCGGCTCCGGCCCGCTCGGCGAGGCGTCGAGCCTCGACCCCTTCGCCGACGCGATCCTCGCGGTCGCGGAAGCGGAGGACGCGGTGCCGGCGCCGTGGGTCGGTCACTCGCTCGGCGGGCTCGTCTCACTTCGCGCCGCCGTTCTCCGCCCCGAGGCCGTCACCGGCGTCGTGCTCGCTGCCGCAGCCGGCATCGCCTCCGCGAGCCGCCTCGGGCAGGTCACGGTGACGCTCATCGGCGTCGCGCGCCCGGGTCGCGTCTTCGGCCGCCGGCGCCGCCGCGTCTCGCGCTCGCGCGCCGGCCGCACACTCGCGTTCGGCTGGTGGGGCGTCGCCGACCCGGCCGGGCTCGACCCGGAGATGGCGGAGGCGTTCCTCGCCGGCCCGATGCGCCACACCGACACGCTCACCGCGGGCAAAGCGCTCGTCGTCTCCGACCCGCGCGCGGACCTGCACCGCATCACGTGCCCATGCCTCTGCCTCTGGGGCACGAACGACAACTGGGTGCCGCTCGCCGACGGGATGGAGTACGCGCGTCGCCTGCGCGCACCCCTCCGTACGATCGCCGACTGCGGCCATCTGTTGATTGGCGAGCGCCCCGACGCCGTCGTCCGCGCCGTGAGCGAGTTCGTTGCGACGCTCTGATCACTGCCAATCACGCGCGGGGAGTCGATCAGTGCACGGGCATCGAAACCCAGACGGACGCGCGGGTAACCGCGCGTCCTGAAGTCGGCGTCGCAAGCGACGCCTTGGTGGCGAGCGCCCCGAGATCGTCGTCCGCGCCGTGAACGACTTCATCGCGTCGCTCTAGTTCGCTGCAGCCGCCTCGAACGGAATCACCTCCGCTCCTTCTTCCTCGCGCTTCGGCCCTCCGAGGAAGTCGACGCGCCTGCCGACGACCTCGACGACGCGCCGGCGGCGGCCCTCCTCCTCCCAGTCGCGGCTGCGCAGATAGCCGTCGACGCCGATGCGTCGTCCTTTCGTCAGGTACTCCGCGCAGACCTCGGCCTGCCGGTCCCAGACGGACACGCCGACGAAGTCGGCCCCGGCGTCTCGCCCACCGCGGTCGACCGCGAGCAGGAAGCTCGCCACCTTCTTCTCGTCGCCGACGTCGCGGATCTCGACGTCCGACGCGAGGTTCCCGATCAGGCACACGCTGTTCATGGCGTGAAGGTAGATGGGCACTCGTCACGAAAGGAGCACGGCTCTATGACTTTTCGCGGATAGACTCGGGAGCCGGATGGGACTCTTCACGTCAATGACAGGATTCGGCGGCCGCGACATGGCCGTCGACCTCGGCACGGCCAACACGCTCGTCTACGTCCGCGGTCGCGGGATCGTCCTCTCCGAGCCGTCGGTGGTCGCGATCGACTCCCGCACGGGTGAGGTGCATGCGGTCGGCGTCGAGGCGAAGCGCATGCTCGGACGCACGCCCGGAACGATCCAG
>DASXLN010000024.1:0-21562 GCA_036496165.1 Gaiellaceae bacterium
CCCGCTTCCCGAATCTGCTCGTCAACGGCTCGGCGGGAATCGCCGTCGGGATGGCGACGAACATGCCGCCGCACCACCTTGGCGAGACGATCGACGCGGTGGTCACGCTGATCGACAAGCCCGACGCGAACGTCGAGGACCTGATGAAGCACGTCAAGGGACCCGATTTCCCGACCGGCGCGATCATCGTCGGGCGCTCCGGCATCCGCGACGCGTATCGCACGGGCCGCGGCCGCGTCGTCATGCGCGCGCGCGCGCACATCGAAGAGCTGCGCGGCGGCAAGAGCGCGATCATCATCACCGAGCTTCCGTATGGCGTGAAGAAGGGCGGCGACAGCGGCGTCATCGCGAAGATCGCCGAGCTCGTCAACGAGAAGGTGCTGACGGAGATCTCCGACCTGCAGGACCACTCCGACCGGACGGGCATGCGCATACAGGTCGAGCTGAAGCGCGACGCCGTGCCGCAGGTCGCGCTCAACAAGCTGTTCAAGCACACCGCTCTGCAGGCGACGTTCGGCTACAACGCCGTCGCCCTCGTCGACAACGTTCCAAAGACGCTGTCGCTGCTCGAGCTCGTCACGCACTACCTCGAGTTCCAGCGCGAGATCGTCACGCGGCGGTCGAAGGACGAGCTGCGCACGCTCGAGGCGCGCGTGCACGTGCTCGAGGGCTACCTCAAGGCGCTCGACGTTCTCGACCAGGTGATCGCGCTCATCCGCGCGGCTGCGGACGTCGACGCGGCGCGCACCGGGCTCATGGAGACCTTCGGCTTCAGCGAGATCCAGTCGCAGGCGATTCTCGATCTCCGTCTTCGCGCGCTGACCGCGCTCGAGCGCACCACGGTCGAGAAGGAGTACAAGGACAAGCTCGAGCGCATCGCGGAGCTGCGCGAGATCCTCGGCGACCAGGCGCGCATCGACGCGCTCATTCGCGAGGAGCTGCTCGAGATCAAGCAGATCTATGGTCGCAACGACGACCGGCGCACCGAGATCGTCGCTGCCGAGGAGGAGCTCGAGCTCGAGGACCTGATCGCGGAAGAGGACATGGTCATCGCGATCACGCAGTCGGGCTACATCAAGCGGCTGCCTGTGACCGCGTATCGCGAGCAGAAGCGCGGCGGTATCGGCGTCATGGGCATGGAGCTCAAGGACGAGGACTACATCGAGCACCTCTTCGTCGCCTCGACGCACGATTACATCCTCTTCTTCACGAACGTCGGCAAGGTCTACCGGCTGAAGGTGCACGAGCTGCCGCTCGGCTCGCGTCAGTCGAAAGGCCGTGCGATCGTGAACCTCCTCCCGTTCCGACAGGGCGAGTACGTGCGTGCGGTCGTGCAGACGCGCGACTTCGCGGAGGCCAAGTACCTCGTTTTCGGAACGAAGAACGGCGTCGTCAAGAAGACGGAGCTGGCCTCGTACAACACGCCGCTGCGCGCGGACGGGATCATCGCGATCAAGATGCGCGAGGGCGACGAGCTCGTCGGCGTTCGCCACTCGTCGGGCGACGACGACATCCTCATGGTCTCGAAGCTCGGCCAGGCGATCCGGTTCAGCGAGAAGGACGTGCGGCCAATGGGCCGCGACACCTCGGGCGTCGCCGGCATGAAGATGCGCGCGAACGATGAGGTCATCTCGGTCAACATCGCGCAGGACGACTCCGACCTGCTCGTCGTCACCGAGAACGGCTATGGCAAGCGAACACGCATCGCCGACTACCCGCGCAAGGGCCGCGGCGGCATGGGCGTGAAGACGGTTCAGCTCACCGAGGCGCGTGGCACGCTTGCCGGTGCGCGCGTCGTCCGGGACGGCTACCAGGTGATGCTCATCTCCACCGGCGGCACGGTCATCCGCATGGCCGTCGAGGAGATCAAGCGGCTCGGCCGCGCCACCCAGGGCGTCATCGTCGTGCGGCTCCGCGGCGACGAACGGGTCTCCTCGCTCGCGCCGGTCGTCGAATCGGACGACGCAGCCGAGGTGCCCGAGGCCGTCGAGACGGCTGAGACGGCCGAAGCCGCCGAGTAGCTCCCCCGAATGGGGGAGGTTTCCGAAGCCTGCCCTTCCAAAACGCAACAATCCCTTCTATAACTTCCAATCGCGGGGTCGGAACACAGCTGCAAGGGCGGACCTTCCATGGCGATCAGCAGGCAAGTCGACTTTCTCGAACCCATCAACCTGGCGGAGCACCTGGGCAAGGTGGAGCTCTATCTCGGCCAGGTCTGCCAGATCGCCGGCATCTCGAAGATGCAGCTCGACTACTGGACGAACAAGGCCCAGATCCCCACGAAGGGGAAGAAGCAGCGCATCTATGACATCGACGCGCTCGAGACGGTCATGCTGATCAAGCAGGCGAAGGACAAGGGCCTGAACCTCGGCGCGGCGATCGACGCCGCCCGGCGGTTCCGCGAGCAGCAGCCCGTCTGAGCGCCGGCCCCGTTCCCTCGATCGAGGGAACGCTGTGAGTTGACCCAAATGCGTCAGGCGCTGCCCGGGGGCAACTGACAAGGTTCCGGCACGGTGGTGGGCCTCCTGAGGATGGCCACGCTCCTCGCAGCCGCGGCGTCGGCAACGGCCTCCGCGCTGGCGACCTCATCGTCGCGGAACGACGGGACACCGGCGGGCGGCTTCGGCGGGTCGACGCCGGTCAGCATCTCGCACGTCGGGCACATCGAGATCGACCTCGAGCCGGCGGCAGCAGGGCTACGGCGGGTGCGCTGCGCCGGACAGGGGTCAGGCGGAGCGACGTGCTACGTCGCCCGCCCGTGACCCGCGTTACTCGCCGCGCTTCTCCAGGAACGGCTTGATGAGGTCGATCGGCGCCGGGAAGATGATCGTCGACGAGTTCGCGCCGCCGATCTCGAGCAGCGTCTGCAGGTAGCGCAGCTGGAGCGCGATCGGGTGCTCCTCGATGACGATCGCCGCGTCCTTCAGGCGCTCGGCCGCCTGGAACTCGCCCTCGGCGTTGATGATCTTCGCGCGCCGCTCGCGCTCGGCCTCCGCCTGCCGCGCCATCGCACGCTGCATGCCCTGCGGGATCTCGACGTCCTTCACCTCGACGATCGAGACCTTGATCCCCCACGGCCCCGTCGACTTGTCGATGATCTCCTGCAGGATCGCGTTGATCTTCTCCCGCTCGGACAGCAGCTCGTCGAGCACGTGCTGGCCGAGGACGGCACGCAGCGTCGTCTGTGCGATCTGCGACGTCGCGACCATGAAGTTCTCCACCTGCACGATCGCCGCGTTCGGATCGACGATGCGGAAGTACGCGACCGCATTCACGCGCACCGGCACGTTGTCCTTCGTGATCACTTCCTGCGGCGGGATGTTCAGCGTGATCGTGCGCAGGTCGACCTTGACGATCTGATCGACCAACGGGATCTTCCAGACGACGCCGGGCCCGCGCGGCGGGTCGAGCAACCGTCCGAGCCGGAACATGATGCCGCGCTCGTACTCGCGAAAGATGCGGACGAAACCGAGCATGTGTTGATCCTATCTTTTGACTGTCAACTCGAGCCCGCGGACGGACTCGACTTCCACTTCCTCACCGGGAACGAGTTCGGACTCATCCTCCGCATGCGCCTGCCAGAGCTCGCCGTTGACGAAGACGAGCCCGGGCGCGCGCACCTCGCCCTTGCGCCCCACGATCGTCTGCGGACCGACCTTCACCGGCTGCCGGCGCGCAGCGAAACCCTTGGTCAGGGCGAACGCCCAGAACCCGCTGATGGCGGCGCCGATGCCGACGATGAGCCACGTGTTCACGTGGTAGGGCGCGGGCTCGTTCTGATAGAGGAGCGCGAGCCCGAACAAGAGCGCAATGAGCCCGCCGACCGTGAGCACGCCGTGCGTGACCGCGTGCAGGTCGATGATGAGCAGCGCGACGCCGAGCAGCACGAGTGCGACGCCGCCCCAGTTCGGGTTCAGCACCGAGAAGCCGTACAGCGCGATGACGAGAGAGACGGCGCCGAGCGCGCCGGGCAGCACGATGCCGGGATGCAGCACCTCGAAGATCAGTCCGACGATGCCCGCGAGGAAGAAGATCGAGATGAGGTTCGGGTCGATGATCGTGTTGAGGAAGCGCGTGACGAATCCAGGCTTGACCGTGTCGATGTGCGCGCCGGCGAGGTGCAGCGTGAACGGACGTTGCGTGTCCTTCGTGCGGTAGCCGTCCAGGCGATTCAGGAGGGCGGGCAGCGTCGGCGCAATGAGATCGATGACGTGCATGTGCAGTGCCTGCGTCGCGATGAGGTTCGACGCGACGCGCACCGCCTTTGCCGGCCATTTCGTGTTCCGGTGGTGTGAAGCCGCGAGCGCCGTCAACGAGGCGACCGAGTCGTTGATCACCTTGCGGCGCAGATCGGAGCCGAGGTTCTGCCCGCTCGAGTCGATCGGCGTCGACGAGCCGATGTTCGTCGTCGGTGCCATCGCCAGCACGTCCGCCGCCTCCGAAACCCACACACCGGCCGACGCCGCGCGCGCGCCGTCGGGAGAGACGTAGACGATCACCGGCAGCTTCGCGTTCAGCTCGGCAGTGAAGATCGTCTTCATCGACGTCGACAGGCCGCCCGGCGTGTCGAGCAGGATGACGGCGGCGTCGTAGTGATCCGATGCGGCGCGCGAGAGCTGGTGCGTCAGGTAGTCCTGCGTCACCGGGTTGATCTCGAGATCGGGCCCGAACCGGATCGCGAGGACGCGCTTCTGGGTCGCGGCCCCCGCTGTGCCGACGAGGACGAGCGCTGCAAGCCCGACGAGGAGCGCGCGCATGACCGTCTCAGGATACGCCGGACCAGGCGTCGTACCGGCGCTCGAGCTCGAGAAGGATCGTCGCGAGCAGAGGCCCGCGCTCCGTCTCGGCGCCGGTCTCGATGAAGAGGGAGGTCGGCGGCTTCACCGCGTCGGGCGGCAACTCGTCCAGTCGCTGGTTCACGTTGACGCCGATCCCGAGGACGACACGGCCCGACGTCGCCTCGGGGAGGATGCCCGCCACCTTGCGGCCGGCGATCATCACGTCGTTGGGCGGGGAGACCTCCGCGCCGGCGCCGAGGGCGGCGGCGACCGCTTCGCCGGCGACGAGGGAGAGCTCCGGCCAGCGGGCCATCTCCACCGGCGGCCGCAGCATCACCGAGACGAGGAGCGCCCGGCCGGGAACGTCCTGCCACACCCGCCCGAGCCGCCCGCGGCCGGCGGTCTGGTGGTCCGCCGCGACCGTCGCCCCTTCGGGGTCGTCGTCACCGATCTCGCGCTGCGTCGACGGTGTCTCGGCGAGGAAGCGGTACGGCCGCCCCAGCCGTCCCCGGAACAACGGCACGACGAGCTCGGGCGAGAGGTCCGACACGCGCAACTAGACTAATCGCGCTGTGAAGGCCATCCGCCAGCCGTTGCGCCGGCAGAGCCTCGTCTACGAGAAGCTCAGCGACCCGATCCTCGTCACGCGGGCGAAGGATGGCGACCGTCTGGCGCTCGAGGCGCTGTGCGCTCGTCATGCACCGCGGGTCGAGCGGCTTGCGCGCCATGTGCTGCGCGATCCCGAGGATGCGCGCGACGCCGCGCAGGAGGCGCTCGCGAAGGTGTGCGTTCGTCTCCCGCAGTTCCGCGGTGACGCCCAGTTCTCCACGTGGCTGCACCGCCTCGTGGTCAACACCTGCCGCGACGCTGCGGAGCGGCGCAACGCGCGCATCCACGAGCCGCTCGACGACGACCTCCGCGCCGGGCCGGGCGCCGACCCCGAGCGCGAGGCAGGCATGTCCGAGCTGCGGCGCGAGCTGTGCGACTCGCTCGCCGGCATCTCGCCGCGCGAGGCGCAGGTGATCGTCCTCAAGGACGCGATGGGCTATTCGTTCGAGGAGATCGCCGAGGCGGCCGGCATGCCCGTCGGGACCGCGAAGTGCCATGCGCACCGAGGACGCAACCGTATGCGCGAGCGGCTCGAGGACAAGGTCGCTTGACGCTGCCCCAGGCTCCGTTCGGCCGGGACGTGATCGAGTCGCTGATCCCGCACCGGCCGCCGTTCCTGCTCGTCGACGAGATCGTCGAGCTCGTGCCGGGCAAGCGGGTCGTCGGCCGGCGCGAGATCCGTGCCGACGACTGGTGGTTCGCCGGCCACTTCCCCGGCCGCCCGGTGATGCCCGGCGTGCTCACGATCGAGGCGATCGCGCAGGCCGGCGCCGTCGCGGTCCTCGCCGACGAGGCGAACCGCGGGAAGATCCCGTTCTTCGCCGGCATCGACGGCTGCCGGTTCAAGCGCATCGTCGAGCCCGGCGACGTCCTGACGCTCGAGTGCGAGTTCGTCCGGGTGCGCGGCCCGATCGCCAAGGGCGAGGGGAGGGCGACGGTCGACGGCGAGGTCGCGGCCGAGGCGCTTCTGACAGTCTTCGTCGGCGAATGATCGGACGCGCGAAAGCCGGGCTCGAGGTCTCTATTACGGGCCTCGGGTGCAAGGTGCCCGACCGGGTGGTGACGAACGACGAGCTGTCGACGCATGTCGACACCTCCGACGAGTGGATCCGCGAACGGACCGGGATCCGCGAGCGCCGCATCGCCGCGCCGGAGGAGGCGCTCTCCGACCTCGCGCTCCCGGCCGCACGGGACGCGCTCGCGCAGGCGGGCATCACCGGCAAGGACGTCGACCTGATCATCGTCGCGACCGTCACGCCGGACATGGCGTTCCCGTCGACGGCCGCGATCGTGGCCGACCAGCTCGGAGCGACCGACGCCGCCGCGTACGACCTCTCGGCCGGCTGCACCGGCTTCATGTACGCGCTTGCCCAGGGCTACGGGATGCTTGCGGGGGGCCTCGCACAACGAGCCCTCGTCGTCGGCGGCGACGTCCTCTCGAAGATCCTCGACTGGACCGACCGCTCGACCGTCGTCCTGTTCGGCGACGGCGCCGGGGCGGTCGTCCTCGAAGCGGTGCCGACGCAGGGCTTCATGGGCTTCGAGCTCGGCGCCGACGGCGCCGGCGGCGCATCGCTCTGGCTCCCCGGGAGCGGGTCGCGCCTGTTCGAGGATCCCGATAAGTTCGTGAAGATGAACGGCCGGGAAGTGTTCAAATTCGCCACCAGGATCCTCGTCCAGTCGGCCGAGGACGTCCTCGCCAAGTGCGACCTCACCATCGACGACGTCGACCTCTACATCCCCCACCAGGCGAACGTCCGGATCATCGACCACGCAACCCGGAAGCTCGGTGTGCCGTCTGACCGGGTTGTGATCAATGTAGACCGGTATGGCAACACCTCCTCGGGCTCCATCCCGCTCGCCCTCGCCGACGCGCTGGCGGACGGACGGCTTCGGCCGGGGCAGGTCGTCCTCATGACCGGCATGGGTGCCGGCCTCACCTGGGGCAGCGCGGTCATGCGCTGGACGATGGAGGCTGCGGCATGAAGGTCGCCTTCTGCTTCCCCGGCCAGGGCTCGGTCGAGCCGGGCATGGGCCGCGACATCGCCGAGGCGGTCGCAGAGGCGCGCGCGGTCTACGCGCGTGGGAGCGGCGCAGCGAATCTCGATCTCGAACGGCTCTGCTTCCACGGCGACGCGGCCGACCTGCTCGACACGGCAGTGCAACAGCCGGCGCTCGTCGCGACGTCGCTCGCGGTCCTCGCTGCAATTCGCGCACGCGGGATCGAGCCGGATTACGTCGTCGGCCATTCGGTCGGCGAGTTCGCTGCACTCGCCGCCGCCGGCGCGATGACCGACGAGGAGGCGATCGCGCTCGTGCGCGAGCGCGGCATCGCGATGGCCGAGGCCGCCGCACGCCACCCCGGCTCGATGGCCGCGATCCTCGGCCTCGAGGACGAGGTCGTCGAGACGCTCTGCCGGAAGATCCTCGGCGTGTGGCCCGCGAACTACAACTGCCCCGGGCAGATCGTCGTGTCGGGCGAGAACGATGCCGTCGACGAGTGCTGCGAGCTCGCGCAGGAGGCGGGCGCGCGCCGCGCGGTGAAGCTCAAGGTGTCGGGCGCGTTCCACTCGCCGCTCGTCGCGCGCGCGGCGGACCGCCTCAGGCCCGCGATCGACAAGGTCAAGTTCCAGGAGCCCGTTGCGCCGTTCATGTCGACGGTGACGGCGCGACTCGAGTCGGCGCAGCGCATGGGCCCGCTGCTCGTCGACCAGCTCACCGCGCCCGTCCGCTTCACGCAAGCGGCGAGCGGGCTCATGCGCGAAGGCGTGCGAACGTTCGTCGAGGTCGGTCCGGGCAACGTCCTCTCCGGTCTCGTGAAGCGCATCGACCGGAGCGTCAAGGCGGTTTCCGTCAACAGCCTCGCCGCGCTCGACGAGCTGCACGACGTGCTCGCCGCCGAATCGTGAGCTTCGCCTCACTCGAAGGGAAGAACGCCCTCGTCACGGGCGCGTCCCGCGGCATCGGTCGCGCCATCGCGATCTCGCTTGCAGACGCGGGCGCGTCCGTCGTGATCGGCTACCGCTCCGGCAAGGAGGAGGCCGAGTCGCTCGCGGCCGAGATCGGCGCGCGCGCCGTGCAGGCCGACGTCTCCAATCCCGAGGAGGCGGCGCGCCTCGTCGAGGAGGCCGGTGACGTCGACGTGCTCGTCAACAATGCCGGGCTGACACGCGACGGGCTGCTCGCCCGGATGTCCGACGACGACTGGCGCACGGTGATCGAGACGAACCTGTCGTCCGTCTTCTACACGTGCCGCGCGGTGACGCGGCCGATGATGAAGAAGCGGGCCGGCTCCATCGTCAACGTCTCGTCGATCGTCGGCGTGCACGGCAACTGGGGCCAGACGAACTACGCCGCCTCGAAGGCCGGCATCATCGGCTTCACGAAGTCGCTCGCCCGCGAGCTCGGAAGCCGCAACGTGCGCGCGAACGTCGTCGCTCCGGGCTACATCACGACGCAGCTGACGGACGTCCTGCCCGCCGAGGCGATGGCGGCGATGGTTCAGGCGACGCCGCTCGGGCGGGCCGGAGAGCCGACGGACGTGGCGGGCGCGGTACGCTTCCTCTGCTCCGACGAGGCCTCGTTCATCACGGGCGAAGTGCTCCTCGTCGACGGCGGAATGGGAATGTGAGCAGCGACAACGGGTCACTCAACGGGCGCAGGCGCGTCGTCATCACCGGTCTCGGTGCGCTGACGCCGCTCGGAAACGACGTGCGCTCGTCCTGGGAGTCGCTGATCCGGGGCGAATCCGGCGCCGGGCCGATCACGCAGTTCGACATCGCGGGCTTCCCGGTGACCTTCGCCTGCGAGGTGAAGGACTTCAATCCGTCCGACTGGATCGACCACAAGCAGGCTCGGCGCATGGACAGGTTCGCGCAGCTCATCGTCGCCGCTGCGCGCCAGGCCGAGCAGGACTCCGGGATCGACGTCGCCGCCGAGGCCGACCGCATCGGCGCGGCGATCGCCACCGGCATCGGCGGCCTGAAGTCGTACCAGGACTGTTACGACACGCTGCGCGACCGCGGCCCCGACCGCGTCAACCCGTTCGCGATCCCCGCGATCATCCCGAACATGGGCGCCGGCTGGGTGTCGATGGAGCTCGGCACGAAGGGACCGCTCGCGTCGCAGTGCACGGCGTGCGCCGCGTCGAACATGGCAATCGGCGACGGGACGGACGCGATCAGACTCGGCCGCGCCGACGTGATGTTATGCGGCGGCACCGAGGCCGCGATCAACAAGGTCGGCATCGCCGGCTTCGGCGCGATGCGCGCGCTGTCCCGCCGCAACGACGATCCGATGCACGCGTCGCGACCGTTCGACGCGAAGCGCGACGGCTTCGTCATGGGCGAGGCGGGCACAGTCCTCGTGCTCGAGGAGCTCGAGCACGCCAAGGCGCGCGGCGCGAAGATCTACGGCGAGATCGCCGGCTACGGCGTGTCCGCCGACGCGAGCCACATCACCGAGCCCGACCCGACCGGGGTCAATCCCGCGCGTGCGTTGAAGATGGCGATGGCGGATGCCGGCGTGACGTCGAGTCAGGTGGACTACGTGAACGCGCACGCGACGTCGACGCCGATCGGCGATTCGAGCGAGACGCGCGTCATCAAGCTCGCGCTGGGCGAGGAGGACGCGCGTCGCATCGCGATCTCGGGCACGAAGGGCGCGACCGGCCACTGTCTCGGCGGCGCCGGCGCGGTGGAAGCGCTCTTCACGACGCTCGCGGTGCACGAGGGCGTGCTGCCGCCGACGATCAACTACGAGTACCAGGACCCCGAGTGCGATCTCGACTACGTGCCGAACGTGGCGCGCAAGTCGGAGGTCAATGTCGCGATCAACAACTCGTTCGGGTTCGGCGGGCATAACGCGTGCGTCGTGATTCGAAAGTATTCGAGCTGACCCCCCGCGCGTGCGGCATCCGTAAGTACCACTAGCGTTTTCTCCTTGGACGAGCTCGTGGTGGTGCGCCGTTCGCGGCGCGCGAAGCGTTGGATCATCGACCTGCCGTGGGGTGAGCCCGCGCGACTCACTGCACCCGTCTGGATGTCGGACGCGGAGATCGACCGTGTGCTGCGCGCGCACCGCGACTGGATCGCGACCGAGCGAGGGCGGCAGCGGCCGCGCCTCGGGCTCGACCGCCGCGTCGTGTCGGAGCTCGAGGGACGCCGCGCGGCGCGGGAGCTCGTGCACATGCTCGTCGACGACGAGGCGGACGCGCTCGGTGTCGAGGTGAGGGGCATCCAGATCCGCGACCAGCGCACCCGCTGGGGCTCGTGCTCGCCGCGCGGCAACCTGTCGTTCAACTGGCGGCTCGTGCTCGCGCCGTTCGAGGTGCTGGATTACGTCGTCGTGCACGAGGTGTGCCACCTGCGCGAGGCCAACCACTCGCGGCGCTTCTGGCGGCTCGTCGAGACCCGGCGGCCGAACTGGCGCGAGCAGAAGGTGTGGCTCGACGAGCACGGGCCGGAGCTGCTCGCGTTTCGTCCGGCAGCGTAGTGTTCCCGGCGTGGAGCGGTGGGCGACATTCGACTGCTACGGCACGCTGATCGACTGGAACGGCGGCATCGGCCGCGAGCTCGAGCGGCTCTTCGGCGCCGACCGGGCGTCGCAGATGCTCCACCGCTACCACGAGGTCGAGCCGCAGGTGCAGCGGGAGGAGCCGACGCGAAGCTACCGCGAGGTGCTGGCCTTGACCCTCGCGCGGCTCGGCGACGTGCCCGAAGGAGAGCGCGACGCGCTCGGCCGCTCGCTGCCGTCCTGGCAGCTATTCCCGGAGGTGCGCGAATCGCTCGAGGAGGCGCGGAGCCGCGGCTGGAAGCTCGCCATCCTCTCCAACACCGACCGCGAGTTCATCGACGCGTCGATGGAGCGGATCGGCGTCCCGTTCGAGTTCGCCATCGTCGCGTCCGAGATCGGGTCGTACAAGCCGGGGCATCGCCACTGGCAGGCGTTTCGTGAGCGCGTCACGCCGGACGCGCACGTGCACGTGGGTGCGAGCCTCTTCCACGACATCGCGCCCGCGCGCGAGCTCGGTCTGCGGACGGTCTGGATCAACCGGCTCGGCGAGGATCCGCACCCTCGCCCGGACGTCGAGCAACGCACCCTCGCGGGCCTCGCCGACTCGCTCGACTCGCTCGTCGCGTGAACGTCAGGCCGCTCGCTCCCGGCGACGCTGCCGCGGTGGCGGAGATGGCGGCAGCGGACGAAAGAGCACTCCGGGGGCGCTCGCACATCGGCCCTGCAGAGGTGCGCGAATGGTGGTCGCGCACCGACCTCGAGCACGACTCGTGGCTCTTCGAGGAGGATGGCGTCCCGGTCGCCACAGGCTGGTTCATGGTCTGGGGCGACAAGGGCGCCTTCGCCGGGCTGGTCGCGCAGGGATGGAAGGGACGCGGCCTCGGCACGGCGTTGGTCGAGCGCGCGGAGGCATGCGCGCGCGATCGCGGAATCTCGCGAATGCAGACGTGGACTCCTCCCGAGGACGAATCGGCGGTTGCGCTGCTTCGTGGCCGCGGGTACGAAGAGGTGCGTCGCTTTTACGAGATGGCGATCGAGCTCGACTCGGAGCCCGCCGTCCCGGAGTTGCCGTCACCGCTCGTGCTCGATGTGTTCCGCGAAGAGGATGCGCGCGCGTTCCATGCGGCGATGATCGAGTCGTTCCAGGATCACTGGGACTGGCACGGGTCGCCGTTCGACGAGTGGTGGGAGCTGCGACAGGGACAGGACCGGGACGAGCACGGGCCGCTGTGGCTCCTCGTTCGCGACGGTGACGAGATCGCCGCCGTGATCCGCAATCAGGCGAACCACGGCGGCGGGGGTTACGTCGGCCTCCTCGGTGTGCGGCGGCCCTGGCGTGGCCGCGGTCTCGGCAAGGCGCTCCTCTATCGCACGTTCGCCGAGTTCTGGCGACGCGGAACGGCGCGCGTCACCCTCGGTGTCGATGCCGACAGCCCGACAGGCGCGACGAAGCTGTACGAGAGCGTCGGTATGCACATCGACAGCTCCATGGTCGTGTACGAGCGATGAGCATCCTGCGCGCGAAGTGCCCGACGTGTCGCGCGAACACAGCGGTCGCCATCGGCCCCGGCTACGAATGCCACTCGTGCGGGCGGACGTTCGCCGCCGGCCTCGTCCGCGTTCCCCGCGCCTGGGGCGACGGCGGCGAGGAGATGATCGAGGCAGCAGGGCTGCCGCTCGACTATCCGGAGGCGTCGGTCGTCGAGGAGGACACGCTCGTCGCGCAGACGCTCGCGGTCGCCTCCGATCTGCCGACGCGACCGCTCGTGCTCGGCGGCTGCTGCTGCTCGCACATCGGCGCCGTCGATGGTCTCTCCGCGCGACACGCGCGTCTCGGCGTCATATGGCTTGACGCGCACGGTGATCTCAACACGCCTCAGAGCTCGCCGTCGGGGAACCAGTGGGGCATGCCGCTGCGGATGCTGCTCGACGGCGGTGCGGTCGACGCGCAGGACGTGGCGCTCGTCGGCGCACGCAACCTCGATCCGCCGGAGGTGGAGTTCATCGCCGCCAACGGGATCGACGACGACGTCGAGCGGGTGCTCGGCCAGGTCTCCGCCGTCTACGTCGCACTCGACTGCGACGTCCTCGACCCGGGCGAGCTCACCGTCTGGATGCCGGAGCCGGACGGCCCGAGCATTGCCGGCATCGAGCGGATCCTCGGACGGATCCGCGAGAGCGGCGTCACCGTCGCCGGCGCCGGGTTTACCGGGCTCACGCCGGATCCGGCCAACGTCGAGCCACTCGAGCGGCTCTGCGCCGCCCTCGGTCTTTAGCCAGGCGCAACCACATGGCCGCAGGCCCGGTCTAAGCTTGCGACCGTGGCCAAGATCGACGTCTCGATCGAGACCGAGGACAAGCCGGCACCGCCGCCCAAGCACCCGAACACCTGCCCGAGCTGCCACTCCCACTACCGGGACGACGAGCTCGAGCGGGCCCAATGGGTCTGTGCGCAGTGCGGGCATCACTTCCCCATGCGCGCGCGGCCGCGCATCGCCTCACTCCTGGACGAAGGGACCTTCTACGAGGAGGCGACCGAGCTCCATTCCGAGGACCCGCTCGGATTCTTCGACCTCCGCCCGTACACCGAGCGGATCGCCGAGGCGGAGATGTCCACCGGGCTCGCCGACGCGATGGTGATCGGGCAGGGAGCGATCGAGGGCCGTGGCTGCGAGCTCGCGGTCATGGATTTCGCCTTCATGGGCGGCTCGATGGGCAGCGTCGTCGGCGAGAAGTTCTCGCGTGCGTGCGACTCGGCTGCGGAGCGCGGTGTGCCGCTCGTCACAGTTACCAGCTCTGGCGGTGCGCGCATGCAGGAGGGGATCCTGTCGCTCATGCAGCTGCCGAAAACGGTCTGCGCGGTCGAGGATCTGCACGACGCGGGCCAGGCGATGGTCGTCGTCATGTCGCATCCCACGACCGCGGGCGTTCTCGCGAGCTTTGCGAGCATGGGCGACGTTCTCCTCGCCGAGCCGGGCGCGCTCATTGCCTTCACCGGGCCGCGCGTCGTCGAGCAGACGACGAGGGAGAAGCTCCCCGACGACTTCGGCCTCGCCGAGCAGAACCTTCGCTTCGGCCATCTTGATGCCATCCTCGAGCGGCGCCAGATCCGGCCGACGCTCGGACGCCTGCTGAGGCTCTTCGGGTAATGGCGCCGAGCGAGCACGAGCTTCGCCTGCGCGACCGGTTGAACCGCCTGCGCTCGATGCCGCTCCTCGGGGGCGCGAAGCTCTCGGGCGAGCTGGAGCGGCTCCAGCGCCAGCTCGACCGGATTCAGGAGGAGCCGACCGGCGACGACATCTGGCGCTCGGTCGAGCTTGCCCGGCACCCCGACCGTCCGTACACGCTCGACTACGTCGGCCATCTCCTCGACGACTGGTTCGAGCTGCACGGCGACCGCGGCCGCGGCGACGACGGCGCGATGGTTGCGGGGCTCGGCAAGCTCGACGGCCGGACGGTGGCGCTCGTCGGCCAGCAGAAGGGGCGCGACATCCAGGAGCGGACGCGGCGCCAGTTCGGGATGCCGTTCCCGGAGGGATACCGGAAGGCGATCCGCGTCTTCGAGCTCGCCGACCGGCACGGCTTCCCCGTGATCTCCCTCGTCGACACCCCGGGGGCCTACCCCGGCGTCGCCGCCGAGCAGCACGGCCAGGGCGGCGCGATCGCGATGTCGCAGGCGGCGATGGCCCGGCTCACCGTGCCGGCCGTGGCGTGCGTCATCGGCGAGGGCGGGTCGGGCGGCGCGATCGCGATCGCGCTCGCCGACCGGGTCCTGATGCAGGAGAACGCCATCTACTCGGTCATCTCGCCCGAGGGCTGCGCCGCCATCCTCTGGCGCGACGCGGGCGAGGCGAAGAAGGCGGCCGCCGCGTTCAAGCCGGATGCGGCCCACTGCCTCGAGCTCGGGGTGATCGACTCGATTGTCCCCGAGCCGGCCGGCGGCGCCCACACCGACCACCGCGAGGCGGCGAGGCTTCTGGGCGAGGCGCTCCGGGAGGCCGTTGACGACCTGGCTGAGGTTCCGGGCGACGAGCTCCGCCGGCGGCGCAGGGCCAAGTTTCGGTCGCTTGGGGTCTTCGCGTAACAGGTTTCGGCAGGTTTCGCCGAGCCCTATCCACAGCGTCCACAGGCTTATCCCCGTTGCTCCGTATCGGTCGTAACCGGTCCGAATACGGCTCGAGGCCGGGAAAGACCGGCCTCGAGCGCTTGACCCCCCGCTGGGTGGAGAAGCGTGAGGCTGTTCTTTCTCGGTCGCCGAGGGGCAAACCCCGGCCATGCCCTCGCGCCCCATCTGGAGCGGGAACATCTCGTTCGGGCTCGTCACGGTGCCCGTCCGGATGCTCTCGGCGACCGAGTCGAAAGAGCTTCGCTTCCACTTCGTCGATCGGCATGACCTCATGCCGGTCGGCTACGACAAGGTCCGGAAGGACACCGGCGAGCACGTCGATCCGGAGGACATCGTTCGCGCCTTCGAGATCGAGAAGGGCCGCTATGTCCCGATCGAGCCGGACGACCTCGACCGGCTCGACGTCGAGCTGACCCACTCGGTCGACATCTGCGATTTCGTTGCCCTCGACGAGATCGACCCGATCTACTTCCGGCAGGCGTACTACCTCGAGCCGCAGGAGGGGGCCGAGAAGCCGTACGGGCTCCTCGTCCGGGCGCTCGAGGAGACCGGGAAGGTCGGCATCGCGAAGGTCGTCATCCGGAACAAGCAGCACCTGTCGTGCCTGCGGACGTTCGAGCGCGCGCTCGTGCTCGAGACGATGTATTACGCCGACGAGGTGCGGCAGCCTCCGGAGATCGGCGACGCGGAGGTGCGGAAGGCCGAGGTGGAGATGGCGAAGACGCTCGTCGAGAACCTCACCGCGGCGTTCGACCCGTCGAAGTACGACGACAAGTATCGCGACGAGCTGCTCGAGCTGATCCGGACGAAGGCGAAGGGCGAGCCGCTGCCCGAGCCCGAGGAGCCGCAGGCGGAAGTGGTCGATCTCATGCAGGCCTTGCGCGAGTCGGTCGAGCGCACGCAGCGCCGACGCGCTAGAAAAGCCTCGTGAGCCTGGACGAGTATCGGCGCAAACGAGATCCATCGAAGACGCCGGAGCCTTTCGCTAGTCGGCAGGCGCACAAGCGCCTGCCGACCTTCGTCGTCCAGCGCCACGACGCGCGCCGCCTGCACTACGACCTCCGGCTCGAGCGGAACGGCGTGCTCGCGTCGTGGGCGGTGCCGAAGGGCATCCCGCTCGAGCCCGGGGTGCGGGCGCTCGCCGTCCACGTCGAGGATCATCCGCTCGACTACGGGGGCTTCGAGGGCGAGATCCCGAAGGGGCAGTACGGCGCCGGGTCGGTCGAGATCTGGGACCGCGGCACGTACGAGCTGGTCGAGGAGAAGCGCGACGGCGGGCTGACGGTGCGCTTGCACGGCGAGCGGCTCGAGGGGACGTGGACGCTCATCCCCGCGCATCTCGACGGCAAGGAGCAGAACTGGCTGCTGGTGCGCAAGCGCGACGACAACGTCGCCGGCGAGCTCCGAAACGACTACCGGCCGATGCTCGCGACGCTCGCCGACTCGCTGCCGAGCGGCGACGACTGGCTCTTCGAGGTGAAGTGGGACGGCTACCGCGCGCTCGGATACGTGCGCAGCGGCAACGCAAAGCTCGTCAGCCGAAACGGCAACGACCTGACGGCGCGGTTCGCCGGCGTCGCGCGCGCGCTCGGCCAGGCAGTTCGCTCGCCCGACTGTGTCGTCGACGGGGAGGTGTGCGCCCTCGACGAGAACGGACGGCCGAGCTTCTCGGCGATGCAGCAGGGCAAGCCGGGCACGCCGATCGTGTACGAGCTCTTCGACGTGCTCGAGATCGACGGGAAGCCCATCGTCGACCTGCCGCTCAGCGAGCGGCGGAAGCGGCTCGAAGAGCTCGTCGACCTGCGCGACACGTCGATCCAGCTCTCGGGCGCCTTCGAGGACGGCGAAGCGCTCCTCACCGCGGCGAAGGAGCAGCAGCTCGAGGGCGTGATGGCGAAGAAGACCGGGTCGCGGTACGCCGAAGGGAGACGGACGCGAGACTGGCTCAAGGTCAAGACGCACGGCGAGCAGGAGTTCGTCGTGGTCGGCTACACGAAGGGCGAGGGCCGGCGCGCGCACAGCTTCGGCTCGCTCGTGCTCGCGGTGAACGAGGGCGGCACGCTGCGCTGGGTCGGCAACGTCGGCACGGGGTTCACCGAGAAGACGATCGCCGAGCTGCTCGCGGCCCTCGAGCCGCTGCGCGCCGACGAGTCCCCGCTCGCCGTCGTCCCGAAGATGCCGAAGGTCCGCAAGTCCGACGTCGTCTGGGTGCGGTCGGAGCTCGTCGCGGAGGTGAAGTTCGCCGAATGGACGCACGACGGGCATCTCCGGGCGCCCGTCTACCTGGGGCTGCGCGACGACAAGGCCGCGCCGGAGGTGCAGGCGGAGAAGCCGTCGCGCGTAAAGCTCTCGAACCTCGAGAAGGTCTTCTGGCCGGACGAGGGGATCACGAAGGGGGACCTCATCGAGTACTACCGCGCGGTCGCGCCCGTCCTCGTCCCGCACCTGCGCGACCGGCCGTTCACGATGCGCCGCTACCCCGACGGCGCGTTCGGCAAGGCGTTCTTCCAGAAGGACGCGCCCTCGCACATGCCGGAGTGGATCGAGCGGTTCCGGGTCGAGGTCTCGACGCGCGACACGCCGCGGAAGAAACGGTGGATCTCGGCGCCCGTCGTGAACGACGAGGACGCGCTCATCTGGATGGTGAACATGGGCTGCATCGACATGAACACGTGGTACTCGCGCGTCGACCGCCCGGACCGCCCGGACTTCGTCCTCTTCGACCTCGACCCGTCACCCGACGTCGGCTTCACGGAGACCGTGCAGGTCGCGCTCATCGTCAAGCAAGCGCTGGACGGGCTCGGGCTCGCGTCGTTCCCGAAGACATCCAGTGCCGACGGGATGCACGTCCTCGTCCCGGTCGAGCGCCGCTACACCTACGACGACACGCGCGAGTTCTCCGAGATCGTCGCGGATGCGATCGCGCGGACGCATCCCGGACTGGCGACGACGGAGTGGACGAAGTCGAAGCGCCGCGGCGTCCTCATCGACTCGAACCAGAACGGCGAGGGGAAGACGATCGCATCGGCGTACTCCGTCCGGCCGCGCGCAGGCGCGCCCGTGTCGACGCCGCTCCGGTGGGATGAGGTGAAGGAGGACCTCGATCCGTCCTCCTTCACCATGGACGTCGTGCTCGAGCGAGTGCGCGAGCTCGGCGACGTCTTCGAGGGCGTGCTCTCGACGAAGCAGCGCCTGAAGATGCCTTAGCTTCCGGCGGTCGCCGCGACGATCATCGGCTCGAACCGGAAGAGGTTCCGGCTCGTCGGGTCGACGGTCGCCTGCACCCAGTCGGTGCTCGCGGCACCGAACGTCTCGATGCGTGTGAAGTTGCCGAGCACCTTCCCGCTCGGAAGCGTCAACGGCTTGTCCATCTTGAAGTAGTGGCTGTCGCCGTGGACGAGCACGACCTGGCCCTTGAACGCGAGCGACTCGGTGCGAAGCTCGTTGACGTAGTCGGGAAACGCGTCCCACTCGTGCGAGTTCGTCTGGTGCATCTCGTTGTTGAAGTTGGGGTCGGCCTGCCAGTCGATGAGCACGCCCTTGGCGCCAATCTGCTTCGCGTACGCAAAGCCCTCCTGGAGCCAGTGGATGTCCGCCGCCTTGCGGGCGACCTCCTCGTCCCGCTGCCGCTGGCGCTCGGCGTCGCCACGGTCGGGTGCGGTCGGATTCTCGGTGTCCGTGTCGTAGTACGGGTAGTTGTCGTTCGAGCCCTGCACGTCGACGCCGAGGTAGACGACGGGGCCGTACGTCCAGCGGACGTTCTCGGAGTAGAGGGCATACGGGCCGCCCTCGCTCGACTCGCGCGTCAGCGTGAGCGTCTTCTGGCCGAGGCTCTGGTTGGTGGAATCGAAGAGCGCGCGCTCGTGGTTGAGCCGTTCGATCGGATCGGAGTACGGCTGCGTGGCCGTCCCGTAGCGGCCCCAGCAGTCGGTCCAGTCGTTGTCGCCCGGCACCCAGACGAGCGGCCGCTCGAGCGTGTTGAAGTTCGTGATCGCGGTCGTGTACAGGCTGTCGCTGCACGGCCCGTCGCCGCCGGCCTTGAGGTCGCCGTCGAAGATCGAGAAGGCGACGCTGCTGTCGTTGATGTCCTTGAGCAGATACGGATAGTCAGCCTTCCCGGACGCGTTGTACGGCATGTCGCCGAAGAGGCCGATCGAGTACTTCTGCGGCCCGTTCGCCGGGCTGTCGCTCTGAGCCGCTCCGACGGCCGAGAGCCCGATCGCGATCGCTGCGGCGAGCGCGAGCAGAGTGATGCGCATGACTTCCCCCTTGGTCGAACTGACGGTGCCGGGAGGCTCCCGCACCGCGGTGTCCTCGTGGGTTACGGGTCGGCCTCGCGCTGGTGACAAGATCTCGACGTGCAGGTTTCGGTGATCGGAAGCGGCGCAGAGCACGAGCCGCGTGCCGAGGAGATCGGCCGGCTGCTCGCCGAGCGCGGCGTCACCGTGGTCACAGGCGGGCTCGGCGAGGTGATGGCTGCTGCCTCGCGCGGCGCCAAGGAAGCGGGCGGGACGACGATCGGCATCGTTCCGGACGAGACGCGCGAGCGCGCGAACGAATGGGTCGACCACGTCGTCGTCACCGGCATCGGCCATGCGCGCAACCTCGCCGTCGTCGCCTCCGGCGACGTGGTGATCGCGGTCGGCGGGAAGTACGGGACACTCGCCGAGATCGGCTTCGCGCTCACGCTCGGCCGGCCGGTCGTCGTGCTCGAGCCCGGCTGGGACGTCGACGGCGCTCACCGGGCGGCGTCGCCGGCAGACGCGGTGGAGCTAGCGCTCGAGCTCGCGCAGGCGCGTCTCTAGGAACGCGCGCTCGACCTCGCTCGGCGCGAGCTCGATCGCGCGCCGGTACGCCTCGTCCGCGTTCCCGCCGACGCGGCGAAGCAGGTCGGCGCGCGCGGAGTGGAAGAGGTAATAGCCGTCGAGACCGTCGATGCGGTCGAGCAGGTCGAGCCCTGCCTGCGGACTGCGCGCCATCGCCACCGCGACGGCACGGTTGAGCGCAACGACGGGGGAGGGCTCGATCTCCGCAAGGCGCGCATACAGGCCGGCAATGCGCGTCCAGTCGGAGACATCGCCGCTGTGCGCAGCGGCGATCGCCGCCTGGAGGAAGTAGGGGCCGCCGGACCGCAGCGCGAGCGCCCGTTCCAGTGCGCGGTGGCCGGCGGCGATCTCTGCGTCGTCCCAGAGCCCGCGGTCCTGGTCTTCGAGCAGGACGAGCGAGCCGCCGCGCATGCGCGCGTCACGGCGTGCGTCCTGGTACAGGAGGAGCGCGTGCAGCCCGTGCACCTCGGACTCGTCCGGCATGAGGAGCGCGAGCATTGCGGCCAGGCGAATCGCCTCGTTGCAGAGCTCGCGGCGCACCGGCGGCCCGTAGCCGGCGTTGAAGACGAGGTAGACGACGCGCAGCACCGCCGCCAGCCGGTCGGGCAGGACCTCGTCGGCGGGCACGCGGAACGGGATGCCGGCGTCGCGGATCTTCCGCTTCGCTCGGACGAGCCGCTGCGCCATCGTCGGCTCGGGGACGAGGAATGCACGCGCGATCTCCCCGGTCTCGAGCCCGCCGAGCGAACGCAGCGTGAGCGCGACCTGCGCCTCGAGCGAGAGCGCTGGATGGCAGCAGGCGAAGACGAGGCTCAGGCGCTCGTCGGGGATGGCGGTGTCCTCCATCGGGGCCGTTTCTTCGAGGGCGAGCAGCTCGGCCTTGCGCCGGAACGTCTGGTCCCGGCGGATGCGGTCGATCGCGCTGTTGCGCGCGACCGTCACGAGCCAGCCGGCCGGGTTGGCCGGCATGCCGTCTCGCGGCCAGCGCTCGACCGCTGCGGCGACCGCGTCCTGGAGGGCGTCCTCGGCGAGGTCGAAGTCGCCGAGGACGCCGATCAGGGTCGCGAGGACGCGTCCGTGCTCCTCGCGGAAGAGCTGCTCGAGCGTCCCTATCCGGCCACCTCGGCCTCGCGCATGACGATCGGGCGCACCTCGATCGTCCCGTAGCGCGCCGACGGGATCTTCGCCGCCCACTCGAGCGCCTCGTCGATCGTGGCGACGTCGATGAGGTAGTAGCCGCCGAGCGCCTCCTTCGTCTCCGCGAAGGGCCCGTCGGTGACGAGCTGCTCGCCGCCGCGGATGCGAACGGCGGTGGCGGTGCCGGTCGGCTGGAGCTGGTTCGCGCCGACGAGCGCGCCGCTGGCCTGCAGCGCGCCCGTGTACTCGCCGTACTCGCCGTAGACGGCGTTCCGCTCGTCCTCGGACATCGAGGAGTAGGTGGACTCGTCGTCGTAGATCAGGAGCAGATACTGCATTTCCGCCTCCTTGGGGATCGATGACGTCAGTACGACGAACGGGCTAGGCGGAATTCGACATCCGCCGGAGCAGCGTCAGGGCGCCCTCCTTGTCCAGATACTCGTTGAGATTGCCGCACTTGGGGCTCTGGACGCAGGACGGGCACCCGTGCGCGCACGGGCAGCCGGCCAGCAGGCGGACGGTGTCGGCCACCCAGCCCTCGAACTCGTCGAAGCCGCGCTCGGTGAGGCCGA